>CAYQFM010000050.1:5044-12949 GCA_964416735.1 uncultured Iamiaceae bacterium
GACACCATCGACACCGAAGCGGTGTTCGAGGGGGGCCTCGCCTACATGCTGGCCCGCATGGCAAGCAGTCCCAACGAGCCGACGCCCATCGGTGTGTTCCGAGCCGTCGAACACTCCGAGTTCGCCAGCGCGACGGATGCACAGATCGAGTACGCAAAGGAGAAGCGAGGCCCCGGAGACCTCAAGGCGCTGCTTCACTCCGGCGCCACTTGGACAGTCGAGTAGGACGTCGTCTTCTAGCGTTTCTGCGACTACCACTTCTTGGACAACAAGCGTTACGAAATGGACTCCGGCCAATAAGCCGGGGTCCATTTCATCTCGTACCGACAGCTTCGAAGTAGGCCAGCCACCAACACCTCGGCCTCGGTCGAGGTGTTGGTCCCTTGACTCGAAATGTCTCCATCAGTGGACGTCGCGCATGACCAGGCCGGTGACCGGCTTGGGGTGGAAGTAGGTGGTCTTCGGTGGCATGCGTTCGCCACCGTGCGCGATGTCGATTATTTGGGTCACGGTTGCTGGTCGCAGCAGCACCCCTGCTTGGGATTCGCCGTTGGCGATCTTGGTCAAGATGTTGGTCACACCGTGTTGGAAGACGAGGTTGTGGTCTGGAAGCGCCGCAAGTGCCACGTCGAGTCTGCTCGAGTCGAGGTCTCTGGCCCTCGCCATGGCTTCGGGGCGTGGATTCATGGAGTAGAGGCCGGACTGGGTAACGAGGGTGAGAAGGGTGGGGTCTACCGCTTCGACCGGTTCGATCTCGAAGAACGGCTCGAATGCGGCAACCAGGTCGAACTTTTCGGGTAGTCCGGAGATGAGGCGGTGTATCGGTAGGACTGTCAACTGCTCTTCGGCCAACTCGACCATGTAGATCATCACCGAGTCGTACTCGCCCCCAGGGCCATCGACAGCCCGACGCTCGTTTCGGTACGCAAGGGATGTCTCGAAGCGATGATGACCATCGGCGATGACCACCGGCTCCGCAGTCACCGCCTCGCTGATGGCAGCGATACGGCCAGCGTCGGTGATGCGCCACAGCGAGTGGGTGACATCGTCGTCTGTCCAGGTCGCTTCGGCCGGTTCTTCGCATGTGAGGAGTGCTGTCAGACCTTTGGCAGGGGAAAGACCCCAGACGGCCGAGAGATTGGTTGCGGTGGCCTGAAGGAGCGCGAGTCGATCACCCTTCGCCTTTGGAGTGGTGTGCTCGTGGGGGAGAATCGGTTGGGCTCCGGCGGCTGACGAACCCGGCTCGCACAACTCGAGGGCACCGAAGACCCCAGTCATCTGGTGATGTGTACCGGAATCGTCTGTGTGCTCCATGCGGTAGACGTAATAGGTGGGTTCGTCGTCTATATGCAGCACACCATCGCGACGCCAGCGATCGAGTACCTCCGCGGCGTTGCCATAGGGGTCGGCGGCGTCACCGGGTTGCGGGAGATCGATCAGCACGATGTTGCCCGGGTTCTGGGCTAGAAGGTGGTCGCGATCGGTGGCGTCGATGATGTCGTAGGGCGGAGCTGTTACGTCGGCCGGATCGAACCGGGTTAGGTCATAGTGGAGACCGCGAAATGGCTCGAAGCGAGGCATGAATTACTCCTAGCATGGTGCTCATGGGCTGGGTGCTTGATTTGGACGGTGTGCTCTGGCTTGGCGATATGCCAATCGAGGGTTCGGCGAAAGCGGTGGAGATGTTGCGGCGCAGTGGCGAGGAGGTCGTCTTCGTGACGAACAACTCGTATGCGCGTCGTGGAGATGTGGCCGCGAAGCTTCAAAGACATGGGATAGAGGCCGGTGATGATGTCATCACATCGGCCATGGCGGTGACCAGTCTGGTCGAACCGGGCGAGCGGGTGCTTGTTTGCGGTGGACCGGGAGTGGTCGAAGCTGTGGAAGAAGGCGGAGGTGAGATAGTTCCGATGCCGCTGGATGACCCGGGTGGGGTCTCCGGTGTGGACCTGGTGGTCGTGGGGTATCACCCGGAGTTCGACTACCGCCGGATGTGGGCTGGCGCGACGGCGGTGCGTGGAGGTGCTCGCCTGTTGGGTACCAACTTGGACTCGACGTATCCCACCCCGCAGGGCCAGGCTCCAGGCGGCGGCGCGATCCTGTCCGCTATAGAAACTGCGTCGGGCCACAAGGCGATCATCGTTGGAAAGCCATTTCGCCCGATAGTCGATCTGGTTCTCGGGCGTATCGGGCCTGACGGAATTGCGGTGGGGGACAGACCCGAGACTGACGGTGAGTTTGCCAGGGCACTTGGTTACCGCTTTGGCCTGGTTTTGAGCGGTGTCACGCCGCCCAAGGAGAAGCCAGCGGTCGATATCACCCCGTCACCCAACATGATTGCCCCGGACCTCTTGAGTTTGGTCAACACGGCCCTCGGCAATATCTGAGGCAGTTGGTTCTGCTCACAACAGGACAACCGCAGGGGCATGTCGTGGGTCTCCGTTAGCCTCTGTTGCCGTGGTCAGGCGACGGCTCGATGCCGAACTGGTGCGACGCGGTCTTGTTCCCAGCAGGACACGGGCGCAAGTCGAGATCGAAGCGGGGCATGTGACCGTCGGGGGTGCGTTGGCGCAGAAGGCCAACCGTATGGTGGACCCAGCCGAAGCTGTCGAATTGTTGGGTCCGCCGCCCCGGTTCGTCAGTCGTGGTGGCGAAAAGTTGGACGCCGCCCTCGATCACTTTGAAATCGACGTCAGCGGAATGCGGGTATTGGACGCTGGGGCCAGCACGGGTGGATTCACGGACTGCGTTCTCCAGCGTGGGGCAACCGAAGTGGTTGCGCTCGATGTCGGTCACGCGCAGCTTCACGGCTCATCGCTGATCGCAGGGTCCGAAACCTTGAACGTACCCACGTGCGTGACCTGAACACGGAACTCATCGACGGTCCAGTTGATCTGGTGGTGGCGGACCTGTCGTTTATTTCGCTACGCAACGTCATTGACCCACTCCTTTCTGTTTGTAGCCCCGGTGCCCCTCTGGTGCTGCTGGTCAAGCCGCAGTTCGAGGCAGGAAAATCCGAGGCCGACAAGGGAGGTGGTGTCATCAGAGATGCAAACGTCTGGCGTCGTACGCTCGATGAAGTTGCCTGCTCCTTGCGTGATCGCGGCGCAAGAGTTGTCGCAATGGTTCCCTCGCCGATTACCGGCGCCAAGGGAAATGTGGAGTTCCTTGTGCATGCGTCTTCCCCGGATCGTGCAGAATCTGGGACAATTGCCGTTGAACTCGATGCTCTACTTGATGCCGTGATCGATGCGGCCCGAGACCCGAAGGTGAACTGATGGCGATTGTCGGACTCGTGATCCATCAGGGTCGACCCGAGGCCATTGATGTCGCGCGGAATATCACAGAGTGGCTCGAACGGTACGGCCACGAGGTCCGCTTTCCAATCGAAGACGCCGCTCTTGTCGGTTTGGAACAACTGGGCCATACGCCGAGGTCCTTTGTGGAGCGCCTCGACCTCGCCGTGAGTCTCGGTGGTGACGGCACGATGCTGCGCACGGTCGAGTCGGTTGCTGCGGAGGGCGTTCCGGTCCTGGGCATCAACCTGGGCCAACTCGGCTACCTGGCAGAAGTCGAACCGGTTGACCTCAAGGATGCCCTGACATCATTTTTCGAGGGCAGGTATGCAATAGAGCGGCGCATGCTGCTTACAGTCCACATCGAAGATCCCTCCGGTGGGGTTTCGCAGATCAAGACCATCGCCATGAACGAAGCGGTTCTTCAAAAGACCGTGAGTGGGCACATGGTGCGGCTCGATGTCGAGATCAACGGCGAGACGTTCACGACTTATGAGGCTGATGGTCTCATCATCGCCACACCAACCGGTTCGACGGCCTACGCCTTTTCTGCGCGAGGGCCCATCATCGAACCAACTCACAGGGCGCTGATGATGACGCCGGTATCGCCACACATGCTCTTTGATCGTTCGCTCGTGCTGGAACCCAGCACCTTTCTGCGCATTGCGGTTGCCGGCTACCGACCGGCTGCACTGGCGGTGGACGGCAAGCCGCTGGGCGAACTCGGCCCGGGAGATGCCATTGCGTGTACCGCTTCAGAGTTCGATGCGCAGATCGTCATGTTCCGCCCCAGGAACTTCCACCGCATCCTCAAGGCCAAGTTCGGCCTCAGCGATCGCTGAACCGTGCTCTGCGAGCTTGCCGTCACCGACCTGGGGGTGATCGGGGAACTCCGCCTTGTTTTCGGTGCAGGAATGACGGCCCTGACCGGCGAAACCGGCGCCGGCAAGACGCTCGTGGTCGAGGCGATCGACCTGCTGGTTGGCGGCCGGGCGGATGCGTCGATGGTGCGTGCTGGGTCAACCGAAACAGTGGTGGAGGGCCGATTCACCCACGGCGATGAAGAGGTGATCCTTCGCAGGATCATCCCCGCTGAGGGCCGGTCAAGAGCGTACGTGAACGGCCGCTTGGCGACGGTGGCGGAACTGGCGGAGTGGGGGAGGATGCTCGTGGACCTCCACGGTCAGCACGCCCACCAGTCGCTCCTGTCGAGGTCGGCACAGCGCGCGGCTTTGGACCATTTCGCCCAAGTGGACATCGAACCGCTCACGAATGCCAAGGCCGAATTGGCCGATGTCGACAAGCGGCTTGCCGCCTACGGAGGAAGCGAACAGGAACGGGCTCGGGAAATGGATCTCATCTGCTTCCAGCTCGACGAGTTGCAAGGGGCGAACCTGGTTGACCCGAATGAAGACGCGACCCTTGAGGTTCAAGAGAGCCTGCTTGCCGATGCGCTTGCCCACAGGGAAGCGGCCGGTGTCGCCGTTGACGCACTGGGTACCGATTCTGGCGCGCGGGCTGCTCTCGCGCTGGCCATCTCGGCCTTGGACGACCGCGCTCCGTTCTTGGAGATCCATCGTCGACTCACTGCGCTCGCGGCCGAAATGGATGAGATGAGGGCGCAGGTCCGCTACATGGGAGAGACCATCGAGGATGACCCGGCTCGTCTGGAAGAAGTACGCCAGAGGCGCAATCTCCTCCACCAACTTCGCCGAAAGTATGGCCGTGATCTGGCAGAGGTCATTGCGTTTCGTGACGCTCTGGCGCAGCGCATTTCGGCACTCGAAAACCTCGATGTCGTAATTGCCGCCCTCGACGCCGAGGCGGAAGCGGCTCGTGGCCGAATTGCGGCAGCCGAGGCCGAGGTGGGACGAGCTCGTCGCCAAGCGGCACCCCGCCTCTCGAAAGCGGTGATGGCGAATCTGGGAGACCTTGCGCTAGGTGGAGCTCATGTTGAAATCGAAGTCGGTGAAGACCCGGGAGAAGATGTCACCTACCTGATAGCCACCAATCCTGGATCTGGGCTGCTTCCCCTGTCGAAGGTGGCTTCGGGTGGCGAGTTGGCCCGCACGATGCTCGCCCTGCGGCTTGTCATCCACGAAGCGCCAGACACGTTGATCTTCGACGAGGTGGATGCTGGAATCGGCGGATCGGCGGCGGTTGCGGTGGGGCGTTCTCTTGGTGAACTGGGCGATGACCATCAGGTTCTTGTGGTTACTCATCTGGCGCAGGTCGCAGCCGCGGCGGACAACCAAATCGTCATCTCGAAACGTGTCGACGAAGGCAAGACCTTCACTGTTGCCGAATCCGTAGTTGGTGATGCGAGGGCTGAAGAGCTGGCAAGAATGTTGTCAGGGTCCTCAGGTTCCGATGCAGCATTGGACCACGCCAGAGAATTGTTGACCCGCGGGTGACCAACGATGCGCCGCCGCTGCGTACCGCGCTACGGTGGAAGCCGACCGTGGTTGGGGCCATCGAGGAGGGTTCGCCGTGTCGAAGCACATCTTCGTGACCGGAGGTGTTGCCAGTTCCCTCGGAAAAGGCCTGACGGCTTCGTCTCTGGGGCGGCTTCTCAAGTCACGTGGCTTGAGGGTCACAATGCAGAAACTCGATCCGTATCTGAACGTGGATCCAGGCACCATGAACCCGTTCGAGCACGGCGAGGTCTTCGTGACCGACGATGGTGGCGAGACCGACCTCGATCTCGGTCACTATGAACGGTTCATCGACGAGAACCTGTCACGGAACTCGAACGCCACGACCGGGTCCATCTACTCGGCCGTCATCGCGGCGGAACGGCGTGGTGATTACCTCGGACGCACCGTCCAAGTCATCCCCCATATCACCGATGAGATCAAGCGCCGCATAACGAAGCTCGCCACAGAGGAAGTGGATGTTGTCATCACCGAGATCGGTGGCACGGTTGGTGACATCGAGATCCTTCCGTTTCTCGAGGCAATACGGCAGTTTCGACTGGACGTGGGACGCGACAACGTCTGCTATGTGCATGTCACGCTGGTGCCGTTCATAGGGCCCTCCGGCGAACAGAAGACCAAGCCAACCCAGCACTCGGTAACTGAATTACGCAGCCGTGGTATTCAGCCTGATGCCATCGTCTGTCGCAGCGAAGTCCCGATATCACCCGAGCTGAAACGGAAGATCTCGAACCTCTGTGATGTGCCGGTGAATGCTGTCGTGAACGCTGCGGATGCCAAGAGCCTGTACGAGATTCCGCTGGTTCTCCACGATGAAGGTCTTGACGAGGTCGTATGCGGTCTGTTCGGATTTTCCGACCGGGAGATCGATCTTTCACGTTGGGAAATTCTCGTGGACAATGTGGAAACGGCGGTTGAGCCGGTTCGCATTGGCATTATCGGCAAGTACGTGCGCCTTCCGGACGCCTACCTGTCGGTTGTCGAGGCACTCAACCATGGTGGGTTCCACCACGGAGCGCGGATAGAGATCGACTGGATCCAGGCCGAGGACGTGGAAAGTCCTTCCGGTGAGGCCCGGCTGCGCGACCTCGACGGCATGGTGATTCCGGGAGGTTTTGGCGAACGCGGCGTGGAAGGAAAGATCGCAGCCGCCAAGTACGCCCGCGAAAATCAGATCCCATGCCTAGGTCTGTGTCTCGGCATGCAGGTGATGACAATCGACTTCGCACGTTCGGTACTCGGCCTTGCCGATGCTCATTCGTCGGAGTTCAACCCCCAGTCGCCCCATCCCGTAATCGACCTCATGGAGAGCCAACGCGACGTCACTGACATGGGCGGAACCATGCGTCTCGGTGCATACGTTGCACAGTTGACCCCCGGCTCGAAGGTTGCCGGCGCGTACGGCAGTGAGGTCATTTCGGAACGTCACCGCCATCGCTACGAGTTCAACCCGCGTTACCGTTCCAGGTTCGAGGGTTCGGGTTTCGTGTGTTCGGGAACGTCACCGGATGGTCGCCTGGTGGAGTTCATCGAGTTGGAGAACCATCCGTTCTGGGTCGGTACGCAAGCTCATCCCGAGTTCAAGAGCCGCCCGGACCGTGCCGCGCCATTGTTTCGCGAGTTGATCGGAGCGGCTCTGGCCCGTGCCGAGGGCCGCAATCCCCATTTGATCCACTTGGATGCGGAGACCGGTGCGACAAGCTGAACCTCTTTCGGACGGGGCTGGTTTTCGTCAGGAATCCGAGACCGTCCGTTCACAAGGCGCCGTCATCTCGTTGTCGGTCGGAACGTTCGTCTCGCCCGACGGCGAGCACTTCGAGCGTGACATCGTGCGACACCCGGGGGCGGTATCGGTGGTTCCACTGCTCGAGGATGGGCAAGTGGTGATGGTGCGTCAGTACCGGGCTGCACTCGATATCGACCTATTGGAGATTCCGGCGGGGAAACGTGACGTTCAGGGTGAGGCCCCGGAAGTCACGGCGCAACGTGAGTTGGCTGAAGAGGTGGGGTTTCGTGCCGGTGAACTGACGAAACTGGCCGAGTTCCACAATTCCCCCGGCTTCAGCGACGAGCACTCGTTCGTGTTTCTAGGCACCAACTTGGAGTCCGTTGAAAATGCACTCGATGGCATCGAGGAGCAGTACATGGAGGTCGTGGTGTTGGATCTGGCTGAC
>CAYQFM010000051.1:0-12703 GCA_964416735.1 uncultured Iamiaceae bacterium
GTGGGCGCCTGGTCACAGGATGCTGACTTCGGGCATCCTGGCGGTGGTCGTGTTGGTGGCGTCGGAAGCATTGGCGGTAGCCACGGTCATGCCCTTGGTCGAGCGTGACCTGGGCCAGATCTGGCTTTACGGATGGGTGTTCAGCGCGTTCTTCCTGGGGAGCCTTGTCGGCATAGTGGTTGCGGGACGCGCTGCTGACCGGATCTCGGTGGCTGTCCCGTTCAGTTTCGGGCTGGTTCTTTTTGCGGGCGGCCTGTTGCTGGGTGGTCTCGCCACATCCATGTCAATGCTGGTGGCGGCTCGTCTGGTTCAAGGCTTAGGTGCGGGTGCACTTCCGGCCGTGGCCTACGTCTGCATCGGGCGTGGATATCGCCCCGAGGTCCAGCCGCGGATGATCGCCATGCTCTCCACCGCCTGGGTGGTTCCCTCGCTGGTGGCCCCGGCACTGGCTGGGGTGGTGGGCCAACACGTGGGATGGCGATGGGTGTTTCTGGGCATGTTGCCCCTTGTCGGGGTGTTCGGGGTGCTAGCTGTGTTCGGTCTTCGCACTATTGAGACCCCTGAGATCCCAGCGGAGGGAACGTCGCTCCTGCGAGCGGTCGCGGTTGCGGTGGGAACTGCACTGGTTCTGGCCGGGTTCAGCAATCACACCCTTCTTGCGCCTGTGCTGGTGGTGGCGGGTGTTGCGGTTGGCTTCCCGGCTCTTCGGAGCCTGGTTCCTGCCGGAACGCTGGTGGCCCGACCGGGTCTGCCCGTTGCGATCCTCAGCAGGGGACTCTTGACGATGATGTTCTTTTGTACCGACGCGTACCTCCCCTTGGCATTGTCTGAGGTTCGAGGCATGTCACCGTCGATGATCGGTTTGTTGTTGGTGCTGAGCTCCGGTGGGTGGACGGTGGGGAGTTGGGTTCAGGAGCGCTCCATTGCGGCACGGGGACCACGGGTGCTGATCCGTTTCGGTTTCGGAGTTGTGGCACTTGCCGCTGGTGGAATCGCGCTTGCTCTTGTTCCGCGGATTCCGGTGGCGGTTGCCTACCTTTCGTGGATGGTCGGCGGATTCGGGATGGGCACCGCCTACGCCTCTGTTGCGGTGACCGTTCTGGCCGAGGCTGAAACTGGGCGCGAGGGTGCAGCGAGTTCCGCACTTCAACTCAGTGACACGCTCGGGTTGGCGCTCGGTACCGGAGTCGGAGGTGCATTTGTTGCCCTCGGCGCAGCATTGGATTGGACCGTTCGTATGTCACTCGTCCCGGTGTTCTTCGTCTCGACCGCCATTGGCCTGGTGGGTCTTGCGGTGGGCAGAGGGCTTCCTCGGGCAGTCACGGCTCGCGGTGAATGATTGCCGACTCTTCGGACCCGAGCGGGCGCGACGTAACCCGGGTGCGAACCCGGGTTACGTCGGTTACTCAATTCGTCGATCGCTCAACGGGAAACGGCCGTCAGGCGGTGTCTCCACCCGATTTGTCAGAAGGTGGCTCCTTGTTGGATTCCTTGTTGGGATCGGCCAAGGACACGCCCACTTCAGAGGCCTTTGTGTAGTCGGGTCCCACGTTGCCGGTTTCGGCGAACCGTTTGTAGGTCTCCCAACGTTCGTCGGCATCATCCTGGCCCAGCGCGAACAACTCTTCGGCGCGCTCGGGATCGGTGTTGACGAGGGTGGTGAAACGTCCGTCGTTGTCCATGAAGTCCGATACCGGGATCGACGGATCGTGTGAGTCCAGCCGGAACGGATTGTCCGCAGCGGCCGGATGGTACCGGAACAGGGGCCAGTACCCGCTCTTGGCAGCGTTCTTTTGATGCTGCATCGATGTGGCCATGTCAATGTGGTGTACAACACAGGTGCTGTAGGCAATGATCAGCGACGGCCCATCCCACGCTTCAGCCTCGTTGAACACCTTGACCGTCTGGACTTCGTTGGCGCCGATTGCAATCTGCGCCACGTAGACGTGGCCGTAGGACATGGCGATCTGGCCCAGGTCCTTCTTGCGTGTTGGTTTACCGGACGTGGCGAACTTTGCAACCGCGCCGCGCTGCGTGGCCTTGGACGCCTGGCCACCGGTGTTCGAGTACATCTCGGTGTCGAGCACCAGCAGGTTCACGTCCATTCCCGATGCGAGCACATGGTCGATACCACCGAACCCGATGTCGTACGCCCATCCGTCGCCCCCGACGATCCACACACTGCGTTTCACAAGTTCGTCAGAAACCGTGAGCAGTCTTGCGACCCGTTCATCATGGAGCCCCGGACCGGCATCGATCATCCTGTGTAGCCGTTGGTTCAGTTCGGCCACTCTCCCACGCTGCTCATCGATGCCGGTCTCGGTTGACTGGTCAGCGGTCAGCAGTGCGTTGGAAAGATCGTCGCCGATTTCTGATGCCAGTTCACCAACCAGACTGCGTGCCATGGCGTTCTCGAAGTCGGCAGCCAGGCGCATCCCAAGACCGAACTCGGCGTTGTCCTCGAACAGAGAGTTGGCCCAAGCAGGCCCTCGCCCCTCGGAGTTGGTGGTCCAAGGAGTTGTTGGGAGGTTCCCGCCGTAGATCGAAGAGCACCCCGTGGCGTTGGCCACCAGCGCCCGGTCCCCGTAGAGCTGTGTGAGCAGATTCAGATACTGGGTTTCTCCGCACCCCGGGCACGCACCCGAGAACTCGAACAGCGGCTCCAGAGTCACGGCACCCTTCACGGTGTCGTGGCCCAGCAGGTCCCGCGGCAGTTGAGGAATGTCCAGGAATGCATCCCAATTGGCCCGCTCGATACGGCGGTGGTCCTCGGCAGGCTCCATGTTCAGTGATTTGTGACTCGGGTCTTCCTTCGAGGTTGCCGGGCACACGTCAACGCAGATCCCGCACCCCGTGCAATCGTCAGGCGCCACCTGGATGGTCATCCGGTAGTCCTTCAGGTCCTTCGACCGGAACTTCTTGGATGGGAAGTTCGGGGGATCCGAAGGCGTGTCGCCTGGTTCGTAGACCTTCATCCTTATTGCCGCGTGCGGGCACATGATGGCGCACTTGCCGCAGTCGATACACAGGTCTGAGTCCCATATGGGGATCTCGTGGGCAAGTTTGCGCTTCTCGTAGCGGGCTGTGCCGGTGGGGAAGGTTCCGTCCACCGGGAGCGCGCTGACGGGAAGCAGGTCGCCTTCACCGGCGATCAATCGTGCGGTGATGCGTTCCACGAAATCCGGTACCACATCGGGAACAGGGTTGCGCTTTGTCAGCGTCGAGGTGGCAACGGACGGGACGGTCACCTCGCGCAGTTCCGCCAGTGCTCGATCAACCGCCTTGTTGTTGCGTTCGACGATCGACTTCCCACGCTTGCCGTACGACTTCTCAAGAGCGTGTTTGATCCGGTCGACAGCCAGATCCAGCGGCATGAGATCGGTCAGGGCGAAGAAGCACGGCATCATCACGGAGTTGATTCGTCCGCCTGTTCCGACCTCGTGCGATATCGCCTGGGCGTCAACCACGAACATCCGGATCCCCTTGTCGAGAATCTGGCGCTGTACCTCTATGGGGATGTGATCCCAGACTTCGTCAGGTCCATACGGGCTGTTCAGCAGGAACGTCGCTCCGGGCTCTGCAATATCGAGGACGTTCTGTGTCTCGAGGAAGTTGAATTGGTGGCATGCTACGAAGTCGGCGGTGCGGATCAGGTACGTGGATCGGATGCGCTCCGTGTCGAATCTCAGATGTGACACCGTGACGGCACCCGACTTCTTCGAGTCGTACACGAAGTAGGCCTGGGTGTAGAGATCGGTGCTGTCGGCGATGATCTTCGCCGTCGACTTGTTGGCGCTCACCGTGCCGTCGCTTCCAAGGCCGAAGAAGACAGCGCGTGTGGCGCTGTGGTCCGTGTCGAACTCGGGGTCGTAGACGAGGCTCTTGCGTGTTACGTCGTCGATGATCCCCACCGTGAAGTGGTTCGTGGGTTTGTCGCGAGCGATCTCGTCGTAAACGGCCTTTGCCATCGCGGGTGTGAACTCTTTGGATGCCAGCCCGTAACGCCCCCCGATCACCCGTGGCATCGAGGTCACAACTCCGCTTGCAACGCCTTCCGCCAAGGCCGTGACAACGTCCTGGTAGAGAGGCTCACCAATGGCACCGGGTTCCTTGGTCCTGTCCAGCACGGCGATTGAACGCACGGTGGATGGAATTGCGGCCAGGAACGCGTTGACGGGGAAAGGTCTGAACAGTCGCACCTTGACGAGCCCGACCTTCTGGCCCGCCTCCCTGAGCGCTTCCACTGTCTCACCGACCGCACCCGCACCGGATCCCATCAGGACGATGACCCGGTCGGCGTCAGGGGCGCCTTCGTAGTCAACCAGCCCGTATCTGCGTCCGGTGAGTTCGGCGAGGCGTTCAAATGCGCCCGCCACCACGGCGGGAACCGAGTCGTAGTAGGGATTGACGGCTTCGCGGGCCTGGAAGAACACATCCGGATTCTGCGACGAGCCTCGCAATACTGGAGCGTCCGGAGTCAGACCGCGTTTACGATGCGCCTCGATCCAAGACGGATCGATCATGGCGGCCATGTCGGCGTGGCTGAGAAGCCTGATGTGGTCGATCTCGTGACTGGTGCGGAACCCGTCGAAGAAGTGCAGGAACGGCACACGGCTCTCGAGCGTGGCTGCGTGGGCAACCGCTGCAAAGTCCTGCGCCTGTTCCACCGACGATGCGCACAGCATCGCAAAACCTGTTGCCCTGGCCGCCATTACGTCGCTGTGATCACCGAAGATCGAAAGAGCGTGAGTGGCGATGGTGCGGGCTGCCACATGGATCACAGTCGGCGTTAGTTCGCCCGCGATCTTGTACATGTTCGGCAGCATCAACAGCAGACCCTGGGATGCAGTGAACGTCGTGCCCTGTGCACCGGTGATCAAAGCACCGTGCAATGCCCCGGCCGCCCCCGCCTCGCTCTGCATTTCTATAACCTCAGGAACCGCCCCCCACAGGTTCTTCTCGCCTGCGGCACTCCATGCGTCGGCAAGTTCACCCATGTAGGAAGCGGGGGTAATCGGATAGATCGTCGCCACTTCGCTGAGTGCGTAGGCGACGCGTGCGGCTGCTTCGTTTCCGTCCAGCGTCGCCCATTCGGGTTCCGGTGGTGGAGACCCTCGGGATGCGGCGCGCACCTCGTGTGATGTTTCGGTTGTGGTCATGTATCAAGTATGCCCGCGTCGTGCAACAAGGCGCGGGAAATGGCGTCTCGAGTGTTGACCCCGGCTGACACATGAGTCACGCTCTCGGATAAGGGGTTCTGATCCGACACGGATGTCCAACCCGGAAGTCCAATGCGACTATCCAAAGTGGATGTCCGTCTCTGACGGAGAACCTTGGGCTCACGGTTGGCGTGACAAGGGGTGAGGTAACAAACACTACGTGTGACAAACGCCATGTGTGACACAGGTCAGTTTGACCTTTGAGCGTGCCGAAAGTATAACAGGTTTCAGTTTTCGTGGTGGGGGGCAACCGCCTACCGGCTACGGTCCACCCACCATGTCGTACGGTGGTCGTGGGGATATCGGCTAACCGAGGGGGTGTTGTGCGACTCAAATCTCGTGGGCTCGGTCGTAAAGAGCTGGTCATGGACTTCCGCGAGTACAACGTGGTGACCAAGGGCAAGGAGATCGTGATCGAAGGAACGATCACCGAGCCCGTGCATTGGGACTTTACGATCCGGATGTGTCAAGACGACCTGCCTGGCATCACCAAGGTTCTCTTGAAGAAGGACACCATCCTGTTTCTTCTCAAGGCCGCTCTGACACGTAACAAAGAAGATCACTGGTCATCGAAACACGATGACGACGTCGAAGATTCCAAGCCTGCGGCAAAACCTGCTGCGAAGGCGGCCTCCAAGCCGGCAGCGCCGGCGGCCAGCAGTGCTCCGAGCGGTGGAGCATCCACCGGCGGTGGAGCTGGCGATCGTGCTGCCAAGCTTGCTGAGGCCAAGGCCCGTGCTGCCCAGGCAAAGGCCAGCACCGCTGCCCCGACCGCCGCGCCAGCTACGTCAACTGCAAGTGCCTCTGCGCCGGCAGCTAAAGCCGCTGAACCTGCTCCAACAGCCGCAGCATCGGCCCCTGCACCCGCAGCACGGACGGCAGAACGTCCCAAGTTCGATGCCGCCCAGCCGAAGCTGCCCCGCTCCAAGGTCAAGGCCGACAAGGTCGCTGAGCCGCTTCCCGCACCCAAGCCCAAGCGCACCGGTGCACCATTGGCGAGCGACGACTACAGCCGTGGCCTCAAGAAGCAGGTCGACACGGGTACAGCTCCGTCGGCCTCCAGCTTCGCCACTGGAAGCACCGTGAAGTTCGGTGCGCCACCCGTGAAGCCGTCACCATCCACGGCATCGCCGGAAAAGCCCAAGTCGGAGCCGAAGAAGCCTTCCGGCAAGGCCGATGCCAAGTCATCCGCATCGAAGAAGCAAACAGCAGGCAGTAGCGATTCCAAAGACAAGACCAGCACCGACAACAAATCAGCGGTCAATGGGGGCAAGAAGCCCGTTGAGGCCGCAGAAGGGACCAAGTCATGACAACTGCGCAAGCCTATGACCCGACCACCGGAGAAGCGATGAGCAGGCGGAGTGAGTACGACTTCGTCATCGTCGGCGGTGGCCCGAACGGCCTCGGAATGGCCGCATACCTGGCCAAGTGGGGATTTTCCGTTTGCATCCTCGAAGCACGTCCCGAGATCGGTGGTGGCGCTGAGAACTTCGAGCCGATTCCGGGTTTCTCATGCGAACCGCACGCCGTGTACTTCTACGGTGCCGCCGCACCGGCCATCGAGCAACTCGATCTGCCCAGCCACGGTTTCCGTGTGTCTTACATCCCCAATTACGGCGGCTGTATCACCCACGATCAGAAGGCCTTCTTCGGTGGCAACACCTTCTTCGAAGAACAGGCAACCGATCCCGAGAGCTACGTGCAGATGCTCGGCGTTGACCGTGACACCGCCAAGATGTACCTCGAGTTCATGTCCTCGCTGCGTCCCCGCATGCGCGACTTTCTCCGTTCGATCTACTGGACACCCCCGTATGACGAGAAGTGGGGAATCCCGAAGAATGAGCAGCCCGTAGCGAAGGTGCTCCGCGAGTGCCTCCCGATGTACGACGATGCGATGCTCGAAATGTCATTTGCTGAGATGATGGACGCACTGGGTCTTCCGGATCCGATTCGTGCCGGTCTTCTCCTCGGTTCATGGGGCAACGGCCCGCACCCGTACTGGAAGGGCATGGCACTTCCAGGTTTCGCTTGCACCCAACTCCAGTTCTTCTCCGGTAGCTCGCCCGTGGGCGGTATGCACTCGCTTGCCCACGCACTTGCCCGTGCGGGTTTGTCAAACGGTGCGCGTATCTTCGTCAATAGCCCCGTCTCCGAGATCATCGTCCACGACGGTGTCGCAAAGGGCGTGCGTGTTGCTGACGATTCGCTGCTCGAGGAGAAGACCATTTGGGCGAACATGGGCGTCATCAACAACACCCATGTCCGTAGCTTCCCGGACCTGGTTGGCCAGGGCCACCTCACCCAGGACTTCAAGCAGCGTGTCGCTGATCTCAGCGTCAAGGGCGGAAGCCTCTTCGCGGTCAACTTCCTCGTCAAGGAACTTCCCGAGTACACCGCTGCTCCGGAGAAGTGGTCAGGCATCAACTACCCGTCGGGCACCGTGCTGCACAGCACCACCGATGCTCTCATGGAACTCATGCGTGATGTGCACACCTTCCGTACGCACCCGACCGATCCGGATCACTTCATTGCCTGGTGGATCTCTCATGGTCCGCACGACCCAACCCGCCAGCGTGCCGCCGGTGGCAACCAGATCGGTGTGCAGCTTCAGGTCCCGGCTCCCGAGGATCATCGTGATGGTCCCGAGGCTGTCAACAAGGCCAGTGATTTCCTTGTCGACACGCTCAAGGACGTCATGCGCCAGTATGCGCCGAACTTCACCGAGGAAAACCTCATCGGGACGTACGTCAACACGCCGTACGACTCCGAGCAGCGCAACATGGGCTTCGTCGGTGGCAACTGGATGGGCATGCGTCAGTCCGAGGACGAGTGGTTCTCACGCAAGCCGCTTCCCGAACTGGCCCGTTATCGGACCCCGATCGAGAACCTCTACCTCTGCCACCAGACCTCGTACCCCGGTGGTCTGTGCCTGAGCGCCGTGCCTTACAACCTCATGCACATCCTCAAGGAGGACTACGAGGAGATCGACGCCACCACTCCGGATTGGTGGTATCCGTCGCCTTGGCACATCACCGATGCCGAAGGCGCAAAGAACGTGGTTGGTTGATTCGTCCACGGGACGCAACCACATCCAGAAAACAACTGATCCAGGAAGGCAATTAGTTGAGTAACCACAACATCATCCGATACCACCCACCGCAGGCCCTGCTCGACGAGCTCGGGGTTTCCCCCGAATTCGGCGAGGAGCACGAGTGTGACATTGCGATCATCGGTGCGGGCCCCAACGGCCTTATCGCCGCCGCATACCTCGTAGCCGCAGGCTTCGACGTCACCGTTCTCGAGCGTCGCTTCGAGATCGGTGGCGGTCTGGCCACCGAAGAGATCCTCTTCCCGGCGCACTACGCCAACACGCATGCGACCTACCACTTCATGGTCGACTACATGCCTCCGATGTTCGACTTCGACATGGCCGGTCACGGACTCCGTTACCACAAGCCGTTCGGTCAGATCGGTGGCGTCATGGGGGACGACTACGTCTACCTGTGTCGTTCCTACGAGGACACCCGTGACTCGCTGGCCCGCTTCGGTCTCGACCAGGCCGACACATGGGGTCAGCTCCAGAACCGTTGTCACCGCATCGTCGAGGAGATCCTTGCCCCGGCGACCTACCTGACACCGAGGACATGCTGGAGCTCACCGAGATGAGCGTCAAGGAGATTCTCGAGAGCTACCCGCTCCGTGACTCCATTCGTGGCACGCTGCTCTACTCGGCATGCCAGTGGGGCCTTGCCCCGGTCGAGAGCGGTGTGGGCTTCATGGCGCCGCTCATGTTGGACCGCGGTACCCAGAAGGCATTCATCCGTGGTGGATCACACCGCCTGGCCTCCAGCCTCGCCCGCGTGATCCTGCGTGGTGGCGGGCTCATCCTCGACAACGCCGAAGTTGTCGAGATCATGAACGAGGGTGGTAAGGCAACGGGTGTCTTCCTCGAAGACGGTCGCAAGATTCACGCTCGTAAGGGCGTCATCTCCACCCTCGACCCGCAGAGCACCTTCAACCGGCTCCTGCCGGCAGAGGTGGTGCCCGAGCAGATCCGCAATGCCGCCGAGACCTGGTCGTGGGACAAGTGGTCACTGGCCAGCGTGTTCTTCGTAACCAAGGGCAAGCCGGAATGGCGTCCGAACCCGAACAACGGGATGATCGGCATGCCGGATCCGTTCAACTCGATTCTCGGGTTCGATGGCTTCGAGGACGTCGCCAACTTCTTGGCAGGCGTTGAGAAGGGTCAGCTTCCGAAGGTCGCCGGTCACTTCACCTGCGAGTCGTACTTCGACAAGACCCTCAGCCAGCGTGCAGGTGAAGAGGTCTCCTTCTTCCAGATGCCGGCTCCGTACGACTACGACTGGGACGGCAAGGGCGACCAGTTCATCAAGGACGTCATCTCGCTGCTCGACACCCACTACGAGGGCTTTGCCGACAGCGTCATGCAGACCGTGCTCGAGACGCCGAAGACCATCGAATCCAGGCTTCCGAACATGGTTCGTGGCTCCATCAAGCACGGGGACTACAACCCATTGCAGATGGGCTTCAGTCGTCCGAACGTGGACTGCTCGTCGGGTCGCACGCCAATCGGGAATCTCTACATCGGTGGAGCATCGATGTACCCGGGCGGCTTGGTCATCGGTGGGCCGGGTTACATCACGGCTCAGATGATCTGCGAAGACAACGACGTCAAGTTCCCGTTCGAGTACCCGAATCATGTGAAGAAGTACATCGCGACCTACTTCCCAGACGGAAGAGACTGAGTCCGATAAGTGTGTAGTGACCACCCGCGGGCCTTGGGCCCGCGGGTGGTCTGTTTTCCAAACCGTGCTGTATTGACGCTGTTTTCTTTTGAAGGTCCTTTAGGAGGGGAAAGTGCCGGACTATGACGTGATCATCATTGGGGCTGGATACGGCGGCGTGACCGCTGGTGCGTTGCTCGCAAAAGCGGGTAAGCGCGTGCTCCTGGTGGACAAGGGCCACAACCCGGGGGGTAAAGGCCAGACGGTTGAACATCTGGGTTACAAGTACGAGATGTGGCCCGTACTCAGCCTCCCGGCTGATGACTCGCTGTTCCACAAGTTGCTCGAGGAACTCGATTACCAAGACGACGACTTCCTCTACATCCCCGATGGTGAAAATGCCATCGAGTTGAAGTACCACAACAAGAATGGTGAGTGGAAGAGTTACATCGGTCCGGCCAAGCAGACTGAAGACCCGCTCGCTCTGGACAAGATGGGCGAGACGTTCGGCGTTGACGACGAGCAGATGGTGACGGTCATGAACATGATGACCGCCATGTTCATGCTCACCGAGGAAGAACTCGATGAGGGTGACAACCTGGGAATGCTTCCTTGGATGCAGAGCTTCGGAGTACCCGACTCGGTCATTGCATACATGGGTGCGATCATGGGCCTCGTCTTTGTTGCGCCCATCGACCTCATTCCAATTTCTGAGGGTATCCGCACCTTCCGCCAGCTCTTCGTGGGTGGCGGCGGCCGCTATCACCGTGGCGGATACGGCAGGGTTGCCGAGATCTGTGCCCAGTACATAGTCGATCATGGTGGCGAGTACATCCGCAGCACACGGGTCAACAAGGTGCTCGTAAACGACGGCCGCGTTTCAGGTATCTCGACCTCGGCTGGTGAGTTCCACGCTCCGATCGTCATTTCGAACGCGGGAATTCAGCCGACGATTCTCAAGCTCGCGACCGATGGCAACTTCGATGACGGATACACCAAGAAGGTCGAGAGCTACGAGCCGGGTCTCGGAATGGTCGGCGTGCGTTACTTCCTCGACGAGCCGGTCCTGAACACGGGAATGATCGTTGCATTCTCTGACGAGAGCTGGTGGGACACCGAGCGCTACAAGGATGCGCAACTCGGCAAGTTCGGAGAGATTCCACTGGTCTTTGCCTCGGTTGTCACCGAGATGGACCCGGAGATGGCACCCGATGGCCACCAGATCATCCTGTTCGGTTTCTCCGGTTCGCCGGATCCGAAGGCGGAGATGAACGAAGAGATCATCCGCCGTGGTGAAGAGGCCATCGCGAAGATCTGGCCGGAGATCCCACCGCATGTGATCCGCAAGGAGCGTTACTCCGCCGCTCAGGTTTCCAATCTGGCCCGCGACTCGGTGGTGCCCGGTACCGGTGGAGAGTGCATTGGCCTGTCCCAGATCATCGGACAGTGCGGCCAGTCCAAGCCGGACCCCCGTACACCGCTTCCTGGCCTGTACCTGGTTGGAACCGACGCCGGTGGTCAGGGTTGCGGAACGCACCAGGCTGTGGACTCGGGCTTCAACGTGGCCGCGATGGTGTTGGAGGATATGGAAAAGAACCTCACCAACGCGTGAGCGACTCTTCCCTGTGATTCACCAGACCCGGTCGGCGCGAGCCGACCGGGTCTGTCTTTGTCATCGATGTGTTGGTCCAGGTCAGGGGGATTTTCAATGAGTGCAGCAGGAACCAAGGCGAGCGAGTACGACGCAATTGTGTTGGGTGGGGGTCCCAACGGCTTGATCTGCGGTGCGTACCTTGCAAAGGCGGGAGCAAAGGTGCTCCTCGTCGAGCGCCGCCATGAGACCGGCGGAGGGCTGAACACCGACGAGTACTACGGGTTCAGGCTCAATCTGCATGCGATCTACCACATGATGAGCGACGTCATGCCTGCGTACTCGGATCTCGCGTTGGCCGACTACGGGCTCAGGTACGTATATCCGCGTATTGCCTGTGCGTTCCCGTTCCCCGACGGAAAGGCGCTGCTTTTCTCGAAGGATCTGGAAGAGACAATCGAGTCGATAGCAACGGTAAATGAGGCTGATGCCGAGCGCTTCCGCACCATGTGGAATGCCTTCCAACCGATGCTGGAGCGGTACATCATCCCGCTCACCTACAAGCTTCCACTGCCTGTCGTCGAACAGGTGGTTGAGATCGGTGAGACCGAGCTTGGTGAGGAACTGAACGAGATTTCCGACTTCAGCCCTATCGAAGTGTTGGACCACTACGGATTTGAAGATCCGCGTGTTCGTATGGCACTGCTTTCGTTTCCCGCAATGTGGGGGTTCCATCTGGAAGACCCACTTGGATACCTGTATCCCATCTACCTGTGCAGGATGATCGAGGCGGGTCTCGTGAAGGGTGGATCGCACAGACTCTCCTCCGCGCTCTATCGGGTGTTCATCGCCAACGGTGGCGAGGTGCTCGATGGCGTTGAGGCCACGTCGATCGAAGTGACCAGTACCGGGGTGAGAGTTGATGTCGCCGATGGCAATAGGATCTCCGCCAAAGCGGTTGCCTCGACGCTCAATCCCGAGCAGACCTTCATCGAGCTGATAGGGGAAGACAACCTCCCTGCCGACCTGAGGGCAGCAGTTGAAGGGTGGGAGTGGGAGGAACGCTCACTGTTTGGCCAGCACTTGGGAATCAAGGGTGAGTTCAACTTCAACCATCCCGAGCCGCGGGTGAACGAGGCCATGATCAC
>CAYQFM010000052.1:0-6638 GCA_964416735.1 uncultured Iamiaceae bacterium
GGGCCTGTTCACGCTAACCGATTCCGGACAACGGCAATACAAACACAAGTCAGAGAAACATGGCGGGTGCACACGATGCGAGGTGCAATACGCGCGCCGCGTGTTCGGCTGCTCCATGGCGCACTGCGGGCTTTGATCGAATGAGGTCAGTCAATTGGGCTGCTCCCAGAATCTCCATCGGGGCCACCTTGGGCACTGCGTTTCAAGTTTCCCTTGGGCCTGAGTTCAGGATCGCTGTAATGGCTGTACAAGCCAGTTGCGGCCAGGCCCAGAATCGCAAGACCCATACCCAACAAGGGGCGCCCAACAACCATCAGGACAAGACCCAGGAAAGTCCCGCCGATGAGCGCATACATCACCAGCCCCGGCAGAATCGACTTCAAGTCGGACATCGACGCTTTCGCCTTCGGGTGCTGACGACTCAGACGCCGAATCTCCTGGCGGGTCAACCGACCATGATCGACGTCTACACCCTGTCGCCGTAGTCGACGTCTGCGTTGGATGTATGGCACGCGACGCTTGGCATTGGCATGCATCACGACGCAGATCACAATGATCGCAGCAATCAGCGGTTGATCAATCGCGACCAAGAACACAGCAAATGCGCCACACGCCAGATACACACGTGTGATTCGGCGGCGGGCCCGAGCAATTCGCACGGCGTTGTCCCGCGCCAGCGACGATCTTGGATCCAATCGTGACGACTCACCGAACAAGAACGCTGCCTCACGGGTCAGTCCCTGGCGCATCATCGACACCCCCAGGCTGTTCATCAACCCAGCATCTTGGGGTGCGAGTTGTAGGCCAGCACGGAAATAACTCTCTGCGGTGTCATTGCGATCACATGCCAACTCAACGAGCCCAGCCACATCGAAGGCCGACGGATACATAGGGTCGAGCATCATCGCCTGGTGGGCCGCCTGCGTAGCTGCGTCAAAGAATTTCTGCTGCATCAGCACATCGGCCAACAGCGCATGATCGGTGGCGTTGTCCGGTTGGATGGTCAATGCCCGACGAACCGCCTCCTCCGCCTCAGATAGCCGTCCTGAATTGTTCAGCACGAGGGCGCGGATGCGGTGGGGCCAGTGGTTGTCGGGTGCAAGGGTTACGGCATGGTTTGCGGCTTCGAGTGCGGCGTTGTCGTCGTCCAGGCCAAACCGACACTGCGCAAGCAGACACCATGCATCTGAGTCGCCGGGCGTGACACTGATCAGCGAAGCAGCAAATTTCGATGCATCCTCAAAACGACCGAGTTCCAATAGCGCCGTGATTCGTGCGCGAAGAGCATCGACTTCATCGGGTTCCATCGGCTCAGAGCATGCGGCGTTGGCGCAGGTACGCGAGCAGGTCGTCGTATATGCCATCGCTATTCGCGAATGTCACAAAGTTCCGAGCCACCTCGAGCCACGATCGCGTACTGGCGGTGATGCCGGCAACGGCGCCCAACAAGTCCCGCTGGGAGATTGGCCGAGGGGAGTTCGTTTCCACTGCTGCGAGCAACGCGGTCTCAGCCGCAGACTCGCACACCAAGTTCAGATCCGCACCCGAGAACCCGTCGGTCATCTTGGCAATGGCGACGAGGTCGACTTGGCCGACAGGGCGACCCGCAAGGTGATGCTCGAGAATGGCGACCCGTGCGTCGGCGTCGGGAGGCAAGACCAGCAACATACGGTCGAGGCGTCCCGGGCGGCGCAACGCCGAATCCAGATCCCAGGGTTGATTCGTAGCGGCCAGTACGAACACGCCATCGTTGTTCTGATTTGCTCCATCCATCTCGGTCAAGAGTTGCGCCACGCTGTTGCGTCCAGCCGAGTACGACTGCTGCGCGCGCTTCTGGCCGATCGCATCCACCTCGTCGAGGAACAGCACACAAGGTGTACGACGTCGCGCCTCCTCGAAGATCTCATGCACGTTGCGCTCGCTCTCGCCAAACCACATGGAAAACACATCGGTGAGCGCAACCGAGATGAAGGCGGCTCCCAGTTCGCCGGCGACCGCACGGGCCAGAAATGTCTTTCCACACCCCGGTGGCCCGTAAAGCAACAGCCCGCCGCGCAACGACTTGCCATACATCTGCTGCAAGTCCGGGTTGCGCATCGGCACCAAGAACGACGTCTCCAGACGCTTCTTCACTTCGCTGAGTCCGCCTACGTCGGCCAGCGTGATCCGAGATGCATCGGCTTCGAGCAAGACTTCGTCCAAAAAGGAGTCGATCGCCGATTCGAGCAGCGGATCCAGAGCACCCGTGCCGGGATCCGAGCCGATTCCAGTGTCGGGGGGAAGATCACCCATTACTGGAACGCCGATGACGGGAATTCCTTCGCGAGGAACGTCATCGCCAGGAACATCGTCGATCGGAACATCTCCGACAGGCATACCGGTGGCTTGATCAGTGGCCGGTGCGGGCGCTTCATACTCGTTGGGATAACTCTGCCCTTCTGGGGCGGGAGGGTCCTGGAGTGCCTCGACCAACCGGCGATAAGCATCGGCACGATCTCCCCTGCCGAGCGCGTCGAACACCGCCGCCGCCAGGGTCAGAACTCGGGGATCAGCAGGCAGTTCAGCCACGAGCACCTCGGTGTGGACCAAGGCGGTATCCCACCGGTTCTCGGCCACCAACAGGCCCAATAGGTGCAAGCGGACTTCGAGCGCTCTTGGATCTGCTCGCACCGCGATTTCGAGTGCCTCGATCACACTGGGGTCAGCTGACATGAGGTCCAGTGTGCCATGAGCCACGTCCGCCAACGATCCCGGCACCACAATCGGTGATTGACCCACTCAACATGATCGGCCGATTCGAAACCGCCCACGCGGAGGTTTCAAGTGAGTCAACACGGTCGGTGGTGGACCTGTTTGTACCGGTAGTAACATTGCCCCGGCGTCCGGTTGGCTCGAAGAGTCCGATTGCTGGCGCGGACCCACAGCGTCTCTTACCGAGGATCAAAGCGTGGCATCACAGCCGTTCAACCCCACCGGCCCCATCGAAACCATTGTCCGCGAACTCGCCGATCGTGAAGCCATTCGCGACCTGGCCAATCGCTATGCCCACTACGTGTGGGAGGGTGATGTGGATGGCGTCGCTGCACTCTTCACCGAAGACGGCAGGATGATCACGCCGGACCTGCCACCACTCGAGAGCCGTGAGGCAATTCGCGAGGCCTACACGAAGATCTTCGCCGAAAGCGACCTGCTGCCATTCGTGCACCAACACGTCATCGAGGTCGACGGAGACACGGCCGTTGGCTGGGTCTACCTGGACCTGCGACACAACCTTGAAGAACGCCCGGTCATAGGCGCCGGTGTCTACCGAGACACCTACCGTCGCGTGGACGGCCAATGGAAGATCGCTTCACGAGATCTCACCATTCGTCGTGTCACCGCGGTGCGCCCCAAGAAGCAGAACTGACCCACTCAAGTCGCCGACACAACCAGTGTCGGAACCAATCACCAGTTGGAATCCAACCACCAACCATCACATCTGGAGGCAAAGGCCACATGGCACAGCTAACTGTCGGAACTCGTCTTCGCAGCGCAGTCTGCACAACCGAGGCGATTGTGGTCGCAGCGCCCGAAGGCGACGTCACCCTCACCTGCGGCGGTGTGCCGATGATCGGCCTCGACGAAGAGGCTCCCGAGGGCGCCACCGCCGCGGCGGACGCAACTGGCGGCACCCTTCTTGGAAAGCGCTACACCAACGATGCCGGAACCATCGAGGTGCTCTGCACCAAGCCGGGCGACGGCTCTTTGGGTCTTGACGGTGAGCTACTTGAGCAGAAGGACGCCAAACCGCTTCCCTCATCTGACTGAACAACCGTCGGACTGAACAACCGTCGGACTGAACAACCGTCGGACTGAACAACGACCAGCGTCAAAGAACGTCAGAGACCCCGGACATAGATCCGGGGTCTCTTCTCATCTTGCATCAAAGCCGTTCGGTGATAGACGTCCCGAACCAGCCGAGGGTGCTGCGATCTACCGCTACTTGCAGAGAACGTCGTTGCGGGTGCTCTCGAAAAGCGGAATTACCTCTTCCACGCAGTCGTCCGTCACGCCCACCTCGGCAAGCGCCTCACGGAGGTATTCGAGCGTGAGGTCGAAGTGCGCATCGCCCAGACCAGCATCCACCAGCCGCTGGTGTGACCTGCGGAGACTGACAGCGTCATACTCGGAAGCTTCAAGAGTGCGTCCCAAGAAGTCGTAGAGCTTCTCGGTCCACACCTGTGCGTCCACCCCGGCAAAGAACGGGGCCAGCGTCTCGTCGGCAACCATCCGGCGGCTGAGTCCATCCAGCGCGTCCATGACAGCAGATGCGCCACCCATCCGTTCCAACAGTGTGCTCATGAATCCTCCCGGTGCACCCGTGGGGCACCCCTCGTGTTGACAATCCGCTCAGCGGACCTCAATCAATACCGTCCACAAACAAGTTTCCCGCTTCACACCAGACAAACTCGTCGATGTAATTGTCGGGTTTTTCGGTGAGCTCACCCAATCGATACCACTTCCAGGGCGGATCACCTTCTTCTATGTATTCACCCGTGAGCGTACCGGTGAATTCCTGACGCCCGGCGAAATGGGTTCCCTCGATGGCATGGCCGCCGTCACACTCGGCCCGCTTCCCAGCGAGCTCGGAATCGAAACCGAGGTGTGGCGGCAGTGCCGCTTCAGGCGGGATCGCCCACCACCGAATCGAACGTGTCGAGGGTCTCCTCGACCATGTCGAAGAGGATCTGACGTGCGGGCTTCATCTCGCGGATGAACGACACGCCCTGGCCAACGGCCTCGGTCATCAGATCGGCACGACGGTTGTCGTTTGCACCCTGGATGTAGTCCGAGCTGAGCAGCATCTGGTAGGGAGGCGGCAGAAGCGGGGGCGCTTCGGCTGAGGCCCACTCTTCGGTCCACGGGCACTTGAACACCCGCATGGTCATGCCGGAGATGGACTTGCCGTAGTAGGTGTCATCCACCGTGGCCTGGAGAATGCGCTCTTTGATGATCATGTCCACGTCTGACTCACGACAAGCCAACCACATGGTTCCGGTCCAGACGCCAGCGGCACCAAGGCAAAGGGCAGCAGCGAGGTGGCGACCGGTGGTGATGCCTCCGGCGGCGATGATCGGAGTATCTCCGGCCATTGTGGCAACCTCGGCGACGATAGACAGGGTGCCCACCGAGCCCGTGTGGCCAGCGGCGTCATAACCCTGAGCAATGATCGCATCCACGCCTGCATCCAACTGACGCTTGGCCTGGCGGGCCTTGCCCACAAGACCGAAGACCTTCAGACCCAGATCGTGAGCGGTACCGAGCATGAACTCCGGGCTACCCAGGCCCGATGCAATTACCGGTACGCGGTGCTCGAAGAGAACGTCGAGTTGCTTGCGGGCCAGATCCTTGTTCATACCGCCCCACGTGTGGAGGTCGATCGGACCCTTGGGATCGGGTACGTCGTACTTCTCCTTGATGTGGTCTGCGAACGCCTTCTGCTCGGCGGGGATCTGCGCGATCAGATCCGGAATCGAGGTGTCATCGGGAACCGACGCCGGCATGACCAGGTCGATACCAAACGGACGGTCGTCGACGATGTGCTCACGGAGCCACTTGATGTCGTTCTCGATCTTCTCCGGTGTGTGCATCGCCTCACCCAGAACAGCGAAACCGCCGGCGTTGATCACGGCCGCAGCGACGTCCTTGCAGTGGGTGAATGCGATCACCGGATACTCGATACCCAGCATCTCGCTGAGGCTCGTGCGCATGGGATCCTTGGGCATCTGTACTCCTTGGTCGAACTGTACGAATGGGGTACTAGCGTAGACCGTTACGGCCGTATGGTGATATTTTCCAACCAATTGGTCAGGACGGCGGAAACCAGAACAGACACAGGCTGAGGCCGCCGCGCAGACAGGAGATCCCATGCCACAAGGAGCACTCGAGGGCCTGAAGGTCGTCGAACTCGGCCAGATGGTCTCCGCTCCCTACTGCGCGAAGCTCTTCGGCGACTTCGGTGCCGATGTGATCAAGGTCGAACCACCCCAGGGCGACGTTTCACGCCGTTGGGGGCCATTTCCCGAAGACGAGCCTCACATCGAACGAAGCGGGCTGTTCGCCGTTCTCAACACGAACAAGCGCGGTGTCACCCTCGACCTAGATGCCGCCAGCGACCGTGACCGGTTCCTGGATCTGATCCGATGGGCGGATGTACTCATCGAGAACAACGCGCCGGGTCTGATGGACAGCCGTGGGTTGACCTATTCGGATCTCAGTGCGGTGAACTCCAAGTTGGTCGAGATCTCCATCACCCCGTTCGGCCAGACCGGGCCCTACAGGGACTGGAACGGCTACGACCTGAATGCCTTCCATCTGTCGGGCATTTCCAACCGTTATTGCGGACGACCCGGTGAAGCACCCCTCGAACACGGCACGTTCTCAGCCGACTACTACGCGGCGACCACCGCCGCCGCGTGGGGTCTTGCGGCAACCATCGGGCGCGATGTGGTTGGCGGCGGTCAACAGGTGGACGTATCGGCCGCGGAGGCCATTGCATCCACCTTCGTCGGTGGCCAGACCATTGGCGGCTACGCACAAGATGGGCGCTTCGACCGGCGCACAGGCATTGGCATGGGCCTGTCTGCACCAGCGGCGAT
>CAYQFM010000052.1:6648-8771 GCA_964416735.1 uncultured Iamiaceae bacterium
GTTCACTGGTACGGGCTATGGGTAGCCCCGAATGGGCACTGCGCGACATGTTCGACGAGAAGACCGTGAGGGGTCAGAACAAGGACCTCATCTATCCACTCGTCGAAGAGTGGACGATGCAGCGCGACAAGATGGACATCATGGACATCTGCCAAGCGGAGGGAGCACCGGTAACCGCTGTGTTCACCATCGACGAATTGATCTCCCATCCCCACCTGCGAACACGCGACTACTTCACCGAGATCGAACACGCCGAGTTGGGACGCCTCGAATATATGGGTGCGCCTTTCAAGCTGCCCGACTGTCCCGGGGGGCCGCCGACACCCGCTCCCCTGCTTGGCGAACACAATGAAATCGTCTTCGAGGAGATCACCAGATGAGCGCACCCGCTCCGCTCAAGGGTCTGCGCGTCGCCAACTTCGGGTGGGTTCTGGCTGGCCCGATTGTCGGTCAGACGCTGTCATTTCTGGGCGCAGAGGTCTACAAGATCGAGTCCGAAGCACGCATCGACATGGCACGCACCATTCCGCCATTCGCCGAAGGCATCACGGGTATCAACCGCAGCCTTTCCCAGCACACCGGCTGGGCTGGCAATGGCAGTATCACGCTCAACCTGAAAGACCCGCGTGCCGTCGAGTTGGCACTTGAGTTCATCGCTCAATGCGACGTGGTGGTCGAGAACTTCGGGCCGGGAATCATGGAGAAGTTCGGACTGGGTTATGACCGCCTTCGCGAGGCCCGTGAGGACATCATCATGTTCTCGATGCCCTCTGCCGGCTTGAACGGTCCACTGTCGAACCTCCGCACCTATGGACTCAGCCTTGCAAGCATCACCGGCCTCGACAGCATCACGGGCTACATCGACGGTCCACCCATTCCAATGGAGAATGCCTTCTCGGACCCCTACAACGGGATCATGGGCGCATTCGCAATTCTCACCGCCGTCCATCACCGCTCACGCACAGGACGAGGCCAACACATCGACTGCTCACAGCAGGAGGTGACGGCACAACTCGTGGGCCCCGCCTACATGGACTACGTGCTCAACGGCCGTGTGGCCGGCCCCATGAGCAACCGCCATCCAACCGCTTCAGCGGCTCCTCACGGCGTGTTTCCCTGCGCCGGAGACGACCGCTGGATTTCCATTGCGGTGGTCGATGACGACGAGTGGGCCGGTTTCGTAGCAGCCACGGGCGACGCCGAGTGGGCCCGGTCTGATGACTACGCCACGTTGGCGGATCGCCTTGCGAATATCGAGCGCCTGCACGGCGAGATCGCCTCTTGGACCGAACCTCAGGACGACCGCGAGTTGGCGGCGCTACTTCAGGCAAACGGCGTGGCGGCCGCACCCGTCTCGAGCATCGCCGACCTTCTGGCCGACCCGCAGTTCAAGGCGCGTGACACCTTCATCGAGGTCACCCATCCACTCGGGTTCAAAGAGACGATCTACGGCGCTTACGTGAAGATGAGCGCCAGCGATGTTCCTGTGGAGCCGGGGCCAATTCTCGGTCGTGACAACGAGCATGTCTTCAAGGAGATCCTGGGCATGTCCCCAGAGCGCTACAACGAACTAGTCGCCGACAAAGTCATCTACTGACACCGCCTGGTTTTCCTGCGTCTCGAATCAGATCGCAGCGTGGGCTCCGACGAAGAAGTCGGCAGCGTAGGCGAAAGCGTCGGTAGAGCATTCCTTCCAAACCGGGTCCTCAGCCAGGATGTCCAACAGCACGTTGCTGCCGACCAGCGTCCCGTCTGCCATGTCAGGCGCCGCGGGTGAGGGCCAAGATCTCCTCGGTCGTCATATCGACATCTCCGCGTGCTTTGAGGCGCTCGGCGAGTTGGCGCCCCCGAGTGAGATTTCGGTCGCTCTTGCGGACGACGATGGTGTCCTTGCGGCGCTCGAACTCGACCTCGGTACCGGCACCGATTCCGAGGGCGTCTCGGAGATCCTTCGGGATCGTGACCTGGCCCTTCCCAGTGACCTTCACGGTAGGAATTTACCAGTCATGCTCCAACCAAGGACATACCGAAACGCGTGCTCTTGAGCGGAGGTGGAACAGAACATGTCCCTTACCGGCGCGCAGGTCGAACAAGCCCTCCTCGCGCTCGACCAGCGAGAACGT
>CAYQFM010000052.1:8781-9285 GCA_964416735.1 uncultured Iamiaceae bacterium
GAGCGGCACCCGGTCGGTGATGGTGGATTCGTACTCCCGGATGCGACCGCAGCCCTCGCAGGCGAGGTTGCACAGCTCCAGCGGCTCCAGCATCAAGGTGAAGGGGAAGCGCCCCTCGCGTTTGATGAGCCGCTTCTTGAGCAGGTAGCCGGCCATCGCCAGCTCCAGTGAGCGCGGTCGATTCGGCATGGTGGAGTGAGATTGACAAACGAATCGATGAGATCGACGTGGGCAATATCGAGCTAGTGGATGTGAACGAATCACATGCACGGTTGCGTGACGAGTTGTCCGTACGTCGCAGCTGAGCTTGGAAAAGCGCAACCACCCAGCGGCACTCCAAGAACTGAAGTGAAGCTGCCAATCAGATCACGTGGCGGCGATCAAAGGCCCCCGCATCGTGCACTGTGATGGATTATGACTACAACCCTCTCGGCGCGATCAGGAATCGCGACGGCTTCTGTGTCGCTGGTCGCATTCTGGGCGAGAAGATCGAGCGCATGGATC
>CAYQFM010000052.1:9295-11933 GCA_964416735.1 uncultured Iamiaceae bacterium
CGCGGTACCGCGGCTTCGACGGCCTGCTGTTCCTCGGGCGACAGCTCCCTGTCGGGGACGCCGCGGTCGAGGTACTTGACGTAGAGACGGGCGAAGTCGCGCGCCGCGATCGTCGTCACGACGAGCCCGGAGCGGTGGTCGTCGAGCAGCGCCAGCGAGGCGCTCTGCTCGCCGCCGGCGTCGCGGAAGGCGTCGTAGCGGACGATGGCCCGGTTGCAGAGCGCCTCGCTGAGACGGCGTCCGTGCCCGGCGAGCTCGTCGGCGAGGATCTCGACCGCGGCGCGCAGGTTGCGCACCCCCGAGTCGAGGGTCTGGACGTGCTCGACGACGTCGCGGAAGCTGCGCGTCAACGAGGAACCTCACGCGGCCCCGACTGACACGGCCCGGCCGCCTGCTGCGTGAGCTGGTCATCCGTTCTACGTGGAGAAGCAGATTTTCTCTGCTATTTCAATGGATTCCCATTGATAGCGTCACATCATGTCGTTATAATCGTACATATGTTCGATAACGGAGATCATCACAGTCCGGGCGCCGTCAACTCCGGCAAGGTCGTTTCGGCTTCGGCCAACCCGGTGCATTCTCGGTCGCTCGACATTCCAAGCTCCCCAGGAGAACGTCGAACGTTCGACGAACCGTCGGCTCTGGCCCTAGTCGAGCTGGCACGGGCATGGGCGGGGTTCAATCCCGGAGACTGCGACCACGACACTCTGCTGGAAGCATCCATTGCGCTGGAGACGGCTCGGTCTCTCATCTCACTGGGATCGGCCCATGTTCTCGATGAGCTCGACCAGCGTGGCGTCACCGATGCCCGGTTCGGCCTGCGGACCGACAATTGGGTTGGTCGCCAGTGTGGTGTCTCTCCAGGTGGCGTGCGACGACGGCTACGAACTGGACGAAAGCTACGACAGAGCTTTGACGTCATTGACCGGGCAGTAGCGTCTTCGGCGGATTCGATGATCGCAGATAGTTGCGTAGACGCATCTGTCGGTGTGGACGTGAGCTTCGAACACGTTGACCGCCTAGCTCAGGCGACGAACCCTCGAGTCGATGCCGTCATCGCGAAAGCCCAAGGTGCAATTGTGGCAATGGCATCCACTCGTACGTTTGCATCGTGGAAACGCGACGTGGAAGCACTCGTCGAACACGCAGATCACGATGGTGCTCCACCGATATTGGATCCCGTCAACGTTGCATCTGTGTCTGTCAGCTTTGGTGGGGTTACCCACCTCGATGCACGCTTCGATGCAGATCTCGGCGCGGGACTGCGTCACGCCATCGACGTGAAGGCAGACGAGATCTTCACGAAACTGACGCGCGACGCAGAAGCGACCGGGGAACGAACGCCGGATCTCACTCGGTCGACGCTGCGTGCGCTTGCCATCGCAGAACTACTGCGTCACGGATTGAGCACTGAAGCAGGCTCACCTCCGCGTACAGAGTTGTCCCTTGTGTTGACCGACGACGGGTTCACCGACGCTGAAGGCCACCGGGTTCCCGAAAGAACCGCGCGCTTGGCAGCCTGCGATGCTGATATCTGGAGTGTGGTGCTCGGTTCTCTGGGTGAACCACTCGACTTGGGACACGCCCGACGTCTTGCAACAACCGCAATGCGTCGAGCAATGGCCGTTCGTGACGGAGGTTGTGTATTCCCCGGTTGTGACGGGTCACCGTCGTGGACCGATGCACATCACGTCAAGCACTGGATTGACGGCGGGGAGACCTCAATTGCCAATTTGGCATCGTTGTGTCGACATCACCACATGGTTTCCCACCGGCCGGGTTGGACCATGGGAATCACCGATGATCAGTGGTTCTTTTGGGATACGCCGTCTGGTGAGCGCATCTGGAGCCAGCGCTACCACAAGCTCCGCACCTAACGCGCCGTTCGCCAGCGCTCTTCTATCAAGTCAGTTGCGACACGTGGCGACCGCTTTCCCCATGCGCCCCCTCATTTCCGACGGATCGACATTCGTTTGGTTGGTCACCTCCTCAAACGACAGTGTGTGCATGAAAGAGCCGACGGCACAGAATACGAGTGGGTCATCAACGGGCTGCCCAATATCGAGGAACTCCCTGAAGAGACTCGTTTGCAGTTGAAGCCGAATGGTCGGGTACTCGATGGCATCCATCGAGCGTCCATCGAGGTCGAGCTTTGCATCGGCACCCGGATCACATGACTGCAGTTCGACGAAATCTCCGAGGCGGGCAACCTTTGCCATTCCCGAGGGCATGGTGGCGGCCCACTGGTCGAGCGCGGTGGCTGCAGCGGCGGTCGCGTCGGCATTCACTCCGCTGTAGCGTGCTGCAACACAGACCCTTCCGTCAGTGCGGTAGGTGACCATCGAGTCACCCGCCCACCCATCGACGACATCGAGCGCCGTCAGTGGGTCAATCCGTTCCGAGAGAACAAGGAACCACCCCATGGCACCGAAGTCGGACTCGTCGATACTCTCCTCCCCCTCTGACAGGGTCTTTTTCTCGACGACAACGGGCTCACGACCGTCGAAATACTGCTCCAGATCCAAGACCTGGGCCTCGGTGCGTGGAGGAGTGCGAAGCGCCGCGTCGACAGCGGAATTACCGTGGCGTTCACGCAGAGCAGCCACGAAAGCAGGCCCTACGCGATAGGGAGCTGCGA
>CAYQFM010000052.1:11943-12700 GCA_964416735.1 uncultured Iamiaceae bacterium
AATCCGGTCCTTTGCATCATCACCCGCCTCACTGCTCGCTTCTATGTACACGCTGCGATCCGAATCAGAAAGCTGTGCGACATAGTCCTGTTCGATCTGGGATGCATCTCCTTCGGCGACCAGACGCAAATTCGCGTTCTCGGCTTCGGTCTCGAGGGTGCCCATCCTGTCCAAGTCGAAATTCTGATCCTGGATTGCGTGGGTCAACTCATGCACGAGAGTCACCTTGGTTGCAATGTCGAGTTCCGCCCCTTTCACGGTGATTCGCTTCGTCTTGAAGCTGTAGTAGGCGGCAACACCACCGGCCTGGAGATCGTTCTGTTGCGAGACAAGATCGACTTCGCCTTCGACAAGGCCCATCGCCCGCAGTGACGCTGTGGCGTCATTGACTTCCGCTCGATCCTCGTCACTCAGTTCTTCATCAACCGTTACCGATTGCTCAAACTCCGCTGGATCGACGAAGTCGATGTACACCGGGTGTTCCCATTCGAGTTCACGCTGTGTCCCGACGAAATCAACGAGGGCTTCGACTCGAGGATCCCATTCCGACGGATAGCTCGGCCCCTTGTTCCCCACTACATGGCGCAAGGTGAGGAACCCTCCGACAAGGAATACGACGAGGAGCACTCCGGCAACCGGAAGGGCAATTACCAAGGCCTTTCGGTGGTGTGGATCGGCTGTCGACTGGCCGCCCGGCGGCACAAACTGCGCTCCGCCCGACGGCGGTGGGGGTGGTAAGGGTGGGGGTGGTAAGGGC
>CAYQFM010000053.1:0-6424 GCA_964416735.1 uncultured Iamiaceae bacterium
CCCGGTTCACCAACACGCTCCTCGAGCCGATCTGGAACCGCCGATACGTGAAGTCGGTGAAGATCACGATGGCCGAGGACTTCGGCGTGGCCTCGCGGGGTGCCTTCTACGACTCGGTGGGAACCCTGCGCGACGTCATGCAGAACCACCTGCTGCAGATGGTGGCGCTGTTGGCAATGGAACAGCCGGTCAATGAGCACGCAAAAGCCCTGCGCGACGAAAAGGCGAAGGTGCTCGAAGCGGTTCGACCCATTCGCTCGAGCCAGTACGTGCGAGGACAGTACGTGGGCTATCTGGATGTCAAAGGGGTCAGGCCCGATTCGGATACCGAGACATTCGGTGCATTCCGCCTCGAGATCAACTCTCCTCGTTGGAGTGGTGTCCCGTTCTTCCTGCGAGCGGGCAAAGCGCTTGCCGAGACCGTTACCGAGATGACGATCGAGTTCACGTCTCCGCCACGGCCCCTCTGGATGGGCCACGCAGACGACCTCCCCCCAAATCAGATCCGCATCGAGGCAAAGCCCGATAGTTTCACGGCGCTGACATGGCTCCACAAGACGCCCGGCGATCAGATGATCCCCGAACCGATAACACTTTCGCCGCCGGCGGCTCTACGCCTCGACATCGGCCCAGAGCCGTACGAACTACTCATCCATGAAGCAATGCACGGTGAACCGACCCTGTTCGCCCGCGAGGACTCGATCGATGAATCCTGGCGCATCGTCGAGCCGATCCTGCACCGATTCCCACCCGTGGTGCCCTATGAACGTGGGAGCTGGGGACCTCCCGCCTCCCGACGTCTCCTGCACGGTCACGGAATGTGGCCGGGCGAACCTCCCGCTTGAGATACCCCCGCCTCCAACAACGTCATCTCGACCTCCCGGCCGAACCGATCTATGGCCGCCCGCACAAATTCGACGGGATCCAGATCGTCATTTCGCACAAGGGGTGTCAGCTCCATTGCGACCATGACCTCATCGGTCTCGTCTGGGCTGTGAATATCGTGCAGTGTCGCGTTTGCCCGACGTCGACCTTGGAATGCCGAGTCGTACGCCTTGGTGGCCAGTTGGCTGGAGTGAGCCTGCACAAGGCGGCGTGGCAGATCGCTCTTGGTATCGAGCGACATCCGGATCTTCTCCTGCTCCGACATCCACGCCAGTCCGCGCCAGCCTTCGCATCCGACGACACGCCCGGGCCGAACCGCCGGATCGAGTCGCCGGATCGCATCAATGGTCGCCAGCGCCACGGCCACGTGGGTCGGATGGCGATCGGCAAGATCATGGGTGTAGACGTTGACCGGCCGGCTGCGCTCCAGCAGGTCGGCCAACTCGTCGACCAGTTGGCCGCGGAACTCAGAGTCGCGCACCGCCACCGATGTGTGGCCGAGTTGAGCCATCACCGAATAGGCCCCGATGGAAGCTGCTTCGCGCTGTTCGCGATGTCGGATCGTCGGACCAACCGTTGCGGTTGCACCGTCGGTACAGACGATTCCGGTAAACCACCGGTCGTCGCTGGCGGAACAACTGACCACCGGCACCGGCATCATCAACTCGATGTCGTCCGGATGTGCGACGACACCAAGGTCAGTTGTACGTGCCAGAGCGGTTCTGAGCTCAGAACCGTCGGGAACGAAAAGGTCAGTTACCACTCACGGAATTGGTCACGGTGTCGAACACCGACTTCGTGAACTCACGCTGTGTCTTCATGACCTTCTCAGTGAAGTCAAAGGCATTGTCGATCAGCTTCTCGATCTGCGACGTATCCCCGGGAACGATCGAGGTGGCGTTGTCGGCAAACGAACGGCCAGCTTCAACCATCGCGTCCTGACTACGGCGGACGAGGTCGAGCATCTGCTCCTGGAGCTTTGCGATATCGGGAGTCTCGGGCATTTCGCCTCCTAGATGGATCCAATTGCGCCGGAACTTTCCAGCAACGCTTGATGCTAGATCAGTCGATCAACGATCGCCTCAGACGCCAAGCTGCAAGGCTCCCAAGTAGTGCGGTGATGAACACCAGAACGGCAAGGTCCACCGCAATGTCACCGAGGCCGCCACCTTTGAACACAAGTTCCACCCAGGCTCCAACGGCCCAGGCATGTGGCGTGGCATGTCCGACCTTGTCCATCGTGGGACCGACGAGTTCGAGCGGCCACATACAGCCACCGAGCATCGAGAGCCCGAGAGCAATGGGAATGCCGAACGAATTCACCTGTTCCGGAGTGTTGGCAAATGCACTGACGACCAGACCTGCTGCAGCGGACAGAGCGGCCCAGGTGACGACCAGAACCGCTGCCGCTCCAAGAGATCCCCAGTGGACTCCGAACAGCACGGTACCCACGACAATGATCAGCACCGATTGCGCCAGGGCGAACACCATCCGGTTCACTCCTGCACCGATGACGATCATCGCCGGGCTCACCGGGGCGGCCAGCATTCTCCTGGTGACCCCGAGGCGCCGGGACTCGACCATTCCCACCCCTGCGCTCACCGAGTTGATGAACACAAACAAGACGAGGTTTGCGGGCGCCGTGTACGCGTACTGGTTCTCCGCCAGCAGCGGCGTCGAGCCCACGGTCTGAGTGGTCACCCCTGTTGTCACGACACCAGCCGACGCAGCATCCACCGCCACCTTGAGAATTGGGACCATCTCCGAATTTGCAGGGGCAAGAATCTCGACGCGCTGCTCTCCACTGGAACTCTCCGTGACAACCAGGCCTGCCATCAACTGTCCGGTACGGATCTCCCGTTCGAGCGTTCCCGTGTCGTCGATGTGTCTCAGATCAAATGCATCCCCGGCCACAATGGTTTCGACAAGTCGTCTCGAGTCCTGCGTGCCCGCCTGATCCACCACTCCCACACCCAGACGAACCGGCGCCGACCCGAACACGACGCCCACGATGACGATGATCGCCACAGGTAATACGACGATGAAGAACAGGGCCATCCGGTCACGCACGACCCGGAGGAACTCCGTGACGACAATTGCAACGATGACGCGCCATGCACCCATCCATGTACCTATGACTCGCCTCATCGACCTGACACTCCATTGAGTATCGCCTTAGAACCCCAGAGCCCGATTGCTGTCGCAAACACTCCCATGGCAATGAGCACGACCGTCGCCGGTATCACCTGCGCAGGGCCCGCGCCTGCGGCGCCTATGTCCGTGAACGCCCCCAGTGCCCATCCGTTTGGCGTCAACAGGGCGAGGCGGCCCAATACATCTGGCATGAGGCTCACCTGAACGAAGTTGCCGCCCAACAGTGCAAGGACGAATGCGACCATCGACACCAATCCATCGGCCTGCGCAGCCGTACGCGCCAAACCGGTGATGAGGAAACTGATTCCGGTCACCGCTATCACCGTCGCCACCGCAACCATTGCCACCGCAACCGGGTTACCCCAGTTCGCTCCGAAGAAGGTCGAGGTGACAATCCATGTCACCGCCATGCTGCCCATCCCCACGACCATGACCCCCGCAACCTTGCCGATCAGGATCGATGAAGTGGGCACCGGCATCGAACGCAGTCGGAAAAGCGTCCCCTCGTCCCGCTCGACGATCATGCTGCGAGCCCCTTGGCCGAGGGTGAGGAACATGAACAGAATCGCCATGGACGGGGCGAAGTACGTGACCGGGTCGTACATTCCGGTCACTTCCCTGGTGGTGACCTCTTGCCCGGTTGGCGGGGATACTCGAAACTGATCGATCGACGAGGTGATCGACAGGGCAACCGTGCGCGTGATGTCTGCGGCAACGGTCTTTCGGGCGTCGACAATCACCAGTATCGATGCCGGAGTCTCAGTTCCGAGCGAGTCTGCGAACCCGCTGGGAATGACAATTGCGGCGTCGAGATCGTCGCTGTCAATGGCGGTACGAGCGGATGCCTCTGAGTCGACCCGGGTGACTGTCACCGGGGATTGGGTTCCGGATACGAACTTGGCATCGAGACCGCTGAGAATCTGCTCGGAGACAGCCGAACCATCCGCATCGACGATTCCGATGTCTGCATCCAGGGCCACCCCCCGTCCGAAGGCAGACCCGATGATCACCGCCAGAACCAGGGGAGCCACCAGGGCCATGATGTAAACAGTTCGATCCCGTGACCTACGGCGGAGGTCGTTGACAGCTATCAGCCACGCGGCCCGAATTGGGCCGGATGCGTACCCAACAACCCCCTCAGTCACGTAACGCCCGACCGGTCAAGGCCAGGAACACCGCCTCAAGATCCGCTGCACCTTCAGTTTGGTCGATGAGGTCCCGACTGGTTCCTTCGGCGATCAGCCGTCCCTGGTCGATGATTCCGATGCGGTCACAGAGGCGTTCTGCCTCTTCCATGTAATGGGTCGTGTACAGCACCGCCAAGCCCTCGGCACCCAGGTCCTCTATGGCTCCCATGATTGCGTTGCGGCTCTGAGGATCTACTCCAACGGTGGGCTCATCGAGAATCAGGATGCGCGGCTCGTGAATGAGACCCACCGCTATGTTGATCCGGCGTTTCATTCCCCCCGAGTAAGTGTCCACCCGGTCATCTGCCCGATCGACGAGACCGACCATCTCGAGCACGGCATCAATCCGCTGGCGCAACAGCGACCGGTCCAGTCCCTGGAGGCGACCGAAGAAGACCAGGTTCTCCCTGGCACTCAAATCCGGATAAAGGGCGATGTCCTGGGGTACCAATCCGATGTGACGTTTGATTTCCAGCGCGGAAGGGTCCAGATGCTCACCCGAAATGACGACCTCACCCGCATCCGGGCGCATCAGGCCGGTGAGCATCGAGATAGTGGTCGTCTTCCCGGCACCATTGGGCCCTATCAGGCCGTAGGTCTCCCCAGCGGCAATGGAGAAACCGACACCGTCGACAACCTTGTGGGACCCGAAGCTCTTCTCCAAGTTCCGACACTCGACCACCGGCATCGGATCCGCCATGGGTTCAGCGCGCGTAGAGCGCTTCGATCTCGTCGGCATAGCGTGACATCACACCGCGACGCTTCAACTTCGATGTCGGCGTCAGAACATCGCTGTCAGGCAACCACTCCTCAGCCAAGATCTTCACCTTCTTGACCCGCTCGGCGCTGTTGAACTCCGCCATCACCTCGTCGAGACCACGTTCCACTTCGGCAATCACTCGCGGATCCGAGGCGAGGTCCTCCAGAGAATCGAACTCGATGCCCTGGGCTTTGGCCCAGCCAGGAGCCACATCCGGGTCCAGCGTCACCAGTGCCGCTATGAACGGCCGTCGATCTCCAAGCGCCGCAGCTTGACCAACCAGCGGGATCATCTTGAGAGCCACCTCGAGGTTCGCCGGGCTCACGTTCTTGCCTCCCGCGGTGATGATGAGTTCCTTCTTCCGATCAACGATCGTCAGGTAGCCGTCCGCATCCAACTGACCTATGTCACCGGTATGAAGCCAACCGTCTCCATCCAGGACCTCAGCGGTCTTCTCCTCGTCCTTGAAGTAGCCGCGGAAGATGTTGCCGCCACGACACAGGACCTCACTGTCTTCGGCAAGGATCACCTCGGTTTCTGGCAGCGCCACGCCCGACGACCCCGCCTTGATGCGATACGGCGACCAGGTCATGGGCCCGGTCGTCTCCGACAAGCCATAGACCTCCGACATCGGCACGCCTATCGCCCGGTACCACTGGAGAATCTCCGGCGCCATCGGAGCAGCGCTGGTAACCGCAAGATCGCACTCGCTCAGTCCGATCAGGTCCCGCACACCGGCAAAGGCCACCTCGTCGAGGAACTTCCATGTGGCAAGTTCATCCTGAGTCGCCCGGTCCCATGCCATGTTCTCCGTGATGGGAATTGCCGCTGCAATGGCCTCGTCGAATTGTCGCTTCTTGTCGGGATCCGCGGCCAAGGCCCCATTGACCGCGCTGTAGATCTTCTCCCACACGCGTGGAACTCCGAACATGACCTCCGGTCGGACCTGCTTCGCGTATTCCCCAACCTGGCGTGGATCCGGACAGGTGGTCACGGCCATGCCTTCGAACATCGCCAGATAGTGGCTGACGATCCGTTCCGCTATGTGAGCCATGGGCAGATATGAGATGAGTCTTCGGCCAACGAAGGAGTCCCATCCGATCGCCTGACGTGCAACCGCCGCGGTCCAGGTGATGTTGCGATGGTCCAACATGACCGCCTTGGGCGACCCGGTTGTTCCGGAGGTGTAGATGAGCGTGGCCAACTGATCGGGCTTGCAAACGGCCTCCTCCCGATCGAGATCTACCGCAGAGTTGTCCATCAGGTCGTCGTAGGTCGTGACGTCAGCGGCATCGACGCCTTTGCCGTCCACCACCACGACATGGCTCAGGTCCGGCAGTTGCGACCTCACCTCATCGAAGCGGCCGAAGAAACCCGCGTCCTCGACTATCGCAATCCGGGCTTCGCTGTGTGAAGCCAGAAACTGGATCTGTTCTGG
>CAYQFM010000053.1:6434-12635 GCA_964416735.1 uncultured Iamiaceae bacterium
GGTGATGAAGAGTTGTAGATGGAAACCGGAGTGGCACCGCAAAACGTGGCAGCCATGTCGAGAATGTGGAACTGGGGAATGTTCCGCATCATCATCACCATGCGCATCCCCGGTCCGAGGCCGAGCGAGCGGAGACCCGCAACAGCTCGCGAGACCCGCTCTGCATATTCGCCGTATGTCAGTTCGCCGAAGGTGCCGTCCTCATTACGCCATCGGAGAGCAGTCTGGCCCGAACATGATTGGACCGTCGCGAGAAACCGGTTCGCAACGGTGAAACCCTCGACATCCACGGCCATCTATATGTCTCCCCACCCTCGGGTGTTCTTCTTCGACCAGGTTGATACCCGTGCCCAAGTCTGGCCTCGTCTGACCCCGCTGTCTACGGTCCGTCGATTGCGACCGGGGAAATGTCCGGGCAGACTCGAAGATCACTTCTGACCTCGAATCACTTCTGACCTCGAGTCACAACCCCAACGAGAGGAACTCGATCATGCGGACAGCAGTCATCGTCGATGCCGTCAGGACAGCCGGTGGACGGCGCAACGGGAAACTCTCGGGTTGGCATCCTGTCGATCTCTCCGCTGAGACCCTCAAGGCAATCACCACGCGCAATGATCTGGACCCCGATCTGATTGATGACGTGATCATGGGCTGCGTAATGCAGGTGGGCGCCCAGTCGATCAACATCGGGCGCAATGCCGTGCTGGCGGCAGGTTGGCCGGAGCACATTCCTGCAACCACACTCGACCGGCAGTGCGGATCGTCTCAACAAGCGGCGCACTTCGCTGCCCAGGGGGTCATGGCGGGCGCGTACGACGTCGTGGTCGCCGCAGGCATCGAGGTGATGAGTCTGGTGCCCATGGGCGGTTCTGCAATGGTCGAGGGAATGGGTTTTCCGTTCGGCGAGATGATGGGTCTGCGCTACGCGGACCGCGGCGGCATCGTCGCTCAGGGAACCTCGGCCGAGATCATCTGCGACAAGTGGAACATCACCCGTGAAGATCTGGACACGTTCGCAACCCGAAGCCACAAGCTGGCCTCCCAGGCCACCAGAGAAGGCCGCTTCGAGAACGAAATTGTCCCGGTGGCTGCCCGTCCGCGTGACAAGGAAACCGGTGAACTCATTGCCAGCGACGAGATCGTGACGACAGACGAGGGGATCCGTCCCGATACGAGCGTCGAGGTCCTTGCCAACCTGAGGCCCGCCTTTCAGGAAGACGGTCGGGTTACCGCCGGCAACTCATCCCAGATTTCCGACGGTGCCTCGGCCATGCTCATCATGAGCGAGGAGAAGGCAAATGCACTCGGCCTCACACCACGAGCGCGCTTCCACGCCTTCGACGTCATCGGGGTCGACCCCATCACCATGCTCACCGGGCCCATTCCATCAACTCAGCGCGTACTGGAAAAGGGCGGCCTCAAGCTCGAAGACATCGATCTGTTCGAGGTGAACGAGGCATTTGCATCCGTCGTCCTGGCGTGGGAACGCGAGATGCACGCAGACATGGACAAGGTGAACGTCAACGGTGGCGCCATCGCCCTCGGCCACCCGTTGGGGTGCACCGGGGCAAAGCTGATGGCGACCCTGCTGAACGAACTCGAGCGCACCGGCGGTCGCTACGGTCTGCAGACGATGTGCGAGGGCGGTGGCATGGCCAACGCCACGATCATCGAGCGGCTCGGCTGAACCCCCGCAAGCACCCCGTACTCTCCGGCATCACCGTCCTGGCAGCGGCCGGGGCGCTGATCGCTGGCGCTCCCATCTGGAAGGTGGCCATTGCAGCGCTGGTCATCTATGTGATTCTCTGGCTGGGCACCGTGAGTCTGGGGTCGATGGCTAGGCCCAAACCCGAACCACTACCGCCCGGTGAGATGCGAAAGGTCAAGATCGTCTACCGGTGCGACATGTGCGGCACCGAGGTGCGAATGACCATCTCACCCAGCGAAGAGCCCGAACCGCCGCGGCATTGCGGAGACGACATGACCCTGGTTACCCCCATCGACGACATCTGAAATCGACGACATCTGACCGTCACATTTTCAACATGAACAACGTCGTCAACATCAGCAACGTTATCCACAGGATGTGGACGATTCTGGGGAGAATCACATCTTCGTAACTAATTCATATGTGATTTCAATGATATTGAGTAGCTGTGATGATCCCCCCGAGGATCGATCCCAGACCCGCAAAGAGCCACCAGTTGCTCGTGGCTCCGGGTAAAACCAGGTCCACATAATGCAAAAAGATGACAATCATGCCCAATCCAAACAGAGTGAACATGAGGATGGGCACCCACATGGGGCTCTCGTAGTACGCGTTGGGATTCCGGGGCGTGTACCTCGTCGATGCTTCGGGGGTCGGCCTGGAGTCGTCGTCCTTGGAGGTGTCGGGCTTTGCAGCCGCGCCACCTTTCGGGGTCACCCTGCCACCATCACCCGATCGCTTCCTGGGACGCTTCGCCTTCGTCGACACGGAAGCGCAGGCTAGTCCGATCAACCCGTCCGCGCGGGTAACTTTGCGGGTGATGGGTACCCGCGTTCTCGTTCTCGACAACTACGACTCGTTCGTCTACAACCTGGTCCAGTACCTGGGCGAACTCGGCGCGGAACCCGTCGTCTACCGAAGTGACGCCCTCACACTCGATGAAATCGACGGTCTGTCTCCGGACGCAATCCTGATCAGCCCGGGCCCGGGTCGACCGGAGAGCGCGGGGGTGTCCATCGAGGTGATCCTGAAACGGGGCGACACCATTCCCATATTCGGTGTCTGCCTGGGCCTCCAGTGCATAGCGTCGGCGTATGGCGCCGAGGTCGTGCGCGCGCCCCAGGTGATGCACGGCAAGACTTCGCAGGTGCATCATCACGGAACCGGGGTGTTCACGGGTCTGCCCAGCCCGATCGAGGCAACCCGCTACCACTCGCTGGTCGTGGACCGCTCGACCGTTCCTGAGATTCTTGAGATCACCGCCGAGACCGACGACGGCACCGTAATGGGCCTGCGACACCGGGAACTCCCCATAGAGGGTGTCCAGTTCCATCCCGAATCGATCCTCACCTCATCGGGCCACGACATGCTGAGCCGGTTCCTCGATCAGGTCCGGCCGACATCTACAAACCGGACATCCACCAACTGAGCATCCCTGTTCAGGGTTCGGTCGTCGACGAGGTACTCGAACTCGAAGAACTGCTCGACGATGGCGTCGATGAACTCGTCGTAGATGAACTCGTCGTTGTGGCCGGCCCAGATGAAATGACGATCACCACGGTGCTACCCGGCTTCTGCACGGTTCCGATGGCCGGATTGGTGGAGATGACCTTGCCGGGGTCCACGACGCTCGAGGCACCGTACTGCTGCGTAACCTTGAAACCGAGCTCCTGAAGTTTCATCATCGCTTCGGAGGGATCCATCCCCGCCACATCGGGGATTGTCACGGGTTCGGGTCCGCTGGAAACCATGAGGGTGACGATCGAACCCTTGTCAGCCTTCTGACCACCGGCTGGATTCTGAGAAATTACCTGGCCCTCAGGAACATCGTCATGGGGCTGTTTTCTGATCTCGGGGACAAAACCGGCGTTCTCGATCAACGACTTGGCAGCAGCTTCTGTCCGTCCCGAGACATCGGGGACGTCGGCCTGGCCCACCCCGCCGCTGACCTTGAGGATCACCGTGTCACCCTCATCCGCCTTGGACCCACCGGGCGGTGTCTGGTCGAAGACCACTCCCGAGGGCACATCGGCGTTCGGCTCGTTCTTGGTCTCGGGCTTGAGGCCCGCTTCGGTGATTCGGTTGACGGCGTCTTCGACCTTCAGCGTGGTCACATCCGGGACCGTGACACGCGCGCCTCCCTTGTTCATCTGGAGACCCAGGTACACCAGCACTCCGGCCATCGCCACCAGCAACACGATCAGAACCGCCACGAAAGCGCCCGATCGCTTCTTGGGTGGTTCGGGCTGGGGGGCCACCGATGTCGCTGGCACCGCACGCGTCGCTGCACCAGCCATTGCAGTCGCCCCAACTGGAGCCCCAACCACAGCCCCTGTCGCCCTCACGGACTGCCCATCGAGGAAGCGGCGAAGATCGCCCTGAAGTTCCTCGCCGGACGAATACCGCTCTGACGGGTCCTTTGCCAGCAACTTCAGCGTGACGGACTCGAGCGCCCTCGGAACCGAATCGTTGAAACGCGAGGGTGCAACCGGCTGCTCCTGAACGTGCTTGTAGGCAATTGCCACCGGGGTGTCACCCAGGAACGGGGGTCTACCCGTAAGCGATTCGTAGAGCACACAACCGAGTGAATAGAGGTCCGAACGCCTGTCGACCGGCTTACCCTGGGCCTGCTCCGGTGAGAAGTAGGCCGCTGTTCCCATAACCGAGCCGGCGCGAGTCAGGTTCACCGCTGCTTCGCCCGAGTTCACCGCCTGGGCAATACCAAAGTCGGCCACCTTCACCTCGTTGTCCGAGGTGATCAGGATGTTGCCCGGCTTCACATCGCGGTGAACAACCCCGTTGCGATGAGCGAACGCCAAGGCACCAGCCACCGCCACGGCCATCTCGGCGGCACGACGCGGCGCCAACGGGCCCTCGGTACGAATGATGTCGGAGAGTGATCGTCCTTCCACGTACTCCATGACGATGAAGTACGTATTCGCCTCTTTACCCCAGTCGTAGACATTGACGATGTTGGGGTGGCTCAGATTGGCGGCCGACTGGGCCTCTCGACGGAAGCGTTCTACGAAAGTCTGATCCTTCGCGTACTCCGGAAACATCACCTTCACGGCAACCGGCCTGTCCAGCAGCAGGTCCCGTGCCAGGTACACATCGGACATACCGCCCCGGGCGATCTTGCGATGCATTTCGTACCGATCGTTGAACACGGTCGGTCCACGCGGTGCACTGTTGTCAGGTTGCTGTGATTCTGGAGGGAGTTCCGACATAGTCGTGCGCCAGCCTAAACGGTCGTCATGGGTTGCGGGGCGCAGCCAGCACCGCCTGAAGTACTGCTTTGGCAATAGGTGCGGCTACCGCGCCACCGGTGAACTCACTGGCCCCGGGCTGGTTTAGAACCACAACAGCGATGGCAACGGTCGGCTCTTCGCCGGGCGGACCCGCAAACCCGATGATCCAAGTGTGTGAGCGGGGTGGTTCCGTACCAAGCTGCGCTGTTCCCGTCTTGCCTCCCACCTCGTAGCCACTGATGGCCATATTCGTCGCCGTTCCCTTGTTCACAACACCGACCATGGCTTCACGAATGATCTGCGCCGCGTCTTCTTCAACCGCCCGTAGCCACTGCTCAGGCTTGTATCGCTCTACGACGGTGCCTTCGCTGTCGGTGACCTCCACCATGGCGTGCGGTTTCATGATCACGCCGCCATTGGCAATCGCCGCAGCGACGAGCGCCATCTGCAACGGTGTCGCCTGAACATCGTTCTGACCTATCGACGATTGCGCCAGCTTCGGGAGATTCCGGAAGAAGTCGGTCGGGAAAACCGAGTCCACCGCTCCCGGCAGGTCAATCGGTGGGCTGTCATTAAACCCGAAGCTCTCGGCACCGGCGACCATGCCGTCCGGCCCGACGGTCTCTGTTCCCATCCGGGCAAATGCGCTGTTGCACGAGAACGCCAGAATCGTGAACAGGGTTCCACCGCACGATGAACCCCCGAAGTTGAAGATCGGGAGGTTCGTCTGCGGAGGCGTATACGACCGCTCTACCGGATACGACGGTTGGTCCTGGGTAACGACACCCTGATCCACTCCGGTGGCTGCGGTCACCACCTTGAACGTGGATCCCGGGAAATACCGGTCCTGGTACTGGTGCGGACGCATCGGCTGGCCTGGCGCCGCGTTGAGTGAGTCCCATGCGGCATCCACCTGGGTGAAATCCGTTCCCGACAACTGGTTCGGATCGAACGATGGGTAACTCCAGAAGGCCAACAACTCCCCTGTGCGCGGGTCGATGGCCACGACAGAACCCTCACGCGCTCCCAGTGCCTGTCGAGCAGCCTCCTGTACGTCGGCTCGGATCGAGATGCCGACGTTGCCAACTGACTCCTCATCGACAAAGAGCGAAGAAATGCCCCGGAGTTGCTGGTTCAGGGTCTGACCCGAGAGTTGGCTGGTGTAGGTCTTCTCCAAGCCGGTGGCGCCGTACTTGAACGACATGAAACCGGTCAGTTGGGCAAACAGTTCGCCCTCTGGGTAGA
>CAYQFM010000054.1:0-7520 GCA_964416735.1 uncultured Iamiaceae bacterium
CCACCGATTCGGGGATTGCACTTCAAGAGATTCTCGAGGACATCGTGGACGGCTACTTCGACATGGTCGAAAGCGTGGAAGACACGCTGGAGACAATAGAAACCAGCCTGTTTGACGATGACTACGAGGACGAAGAACTGGGGTCGCGAAGCAATGTGCAACACGAGCTACTCCGCCTCCGGCGTGGATTGATCCTCATGCGCCGCAAGGTCATTCCTCTGCGCGAGGTTCTGCTCGAACTCTCTCGTGGCGAGACCCAATGGCTGGATCAGTCCACTCGGATTTCACTGCAGACAGTTCTCGATCACCTGCTCAGACTCATAGATCAGATCGATACCCAACGTGAACTGTTGGGCAATGTCGTGGATGCGCACCTGGCACTGCAGGCGAATTACATGAACCAGATCATGAAGAAGATGACGTCGTGGGCAGCGGTGTTGGTCGTTGCCACAGTCATCACCGGTGTTTATGGAATGAACTTCACCCACATGCCCGAACTCCATTGGAAATTCGGGTATCCGCTGGCGCTGGCTCTCATTCTCGGGAGCACCGGGGGACTATGGCTCTACTTCAAGCGGAAGGACTGGTTGTAGCTGGATCAGTTGCCAGTAAGCGGGAGACCGCCACGGCAAAAAGGGTGACAATCAGCCCGTTTCGCATGAGTAGCGGCAACATGGCGTAGATCCTGCCCTCGATCTGGGCATGGATTGTGGCGAGCACAACCGTGGTCGACGCAACGACCGCCAGCGTGAGCCAACCGATACTCCGTTCACCCGCGGCGGCGGCGATGGCTGCGAATGGCACAAGCCACAGGATGTATTGGGGCGAGATGATTGTGGAGAACACCAGTAGCGCGGTGATGCTGGCGACTGGTGCCACACCAAAACTGAAGTGTTCCGGACCACCCGTGTCACGGCCGCGACGGGCTGCCCACCAAATCGCGGCTACGGAAAACAAGGCGATGAGCGTAAGGCCCGTCCGTACTGGTCCGATGACGCTGACGGCTGTTCTCCAAGCGCCCTGTTCCATTTGCGAATTGCGCGGGTTGATCAGGTGAATGACAGCACCCGGGATGCTTTCGATCTGCCAGCCCTTTGCTCCCCGGAAGGTGGCCGTCTGGCCCACCCCGCCGGTTCCTGCCCATGCCACCCAGGCGATCAGTCCAATGAGTCCGGTGAGTGCCCAAGCCCACAGGCCTCGTACCCGACGCTCGATAATCAAGATTGGAGCTACCACAAGCGGCCAGATTTTGGCGAACGTGGCAACTGCCAGACCCACCCCGCCAGTTGTATCCAGTTTCTGATGGATGGAGGCGATTGCCAGTGTTGTCAGGAAAACCGTCAGCATGTCGGTGCGCATGTACGGGAACGGGAAGAAGACGGCTGGGGTTCCGAGGATGAGGTATGCGAGTGCCGTGCGTCTCGAGAAGCCCCATGCCAAGGCAGCAGCGGTGCCGAGTTCAAGAACCAGTTGTGAAATGGCAAGGCGCACATGCGTGTCAACCAATGACGGCGATACAACTACCTTCAATAGGGCGAGGGTGCCCGGCGGGTATTCGACGTCGAAGTCACGGTAGGGGGTACCCGCACCCGAGGTGATCTCCTGGTACCGCTTTGCATCGCCACCGAGAATGGAGTTCGGAGATGCCAAGTCGGATTGCAAGAGAACGACTATCGAGATGACCCGAACGACCACGAGAGCGATCATCAACCAAATCGTCGCCCGCCCAGACGGGTTGGTCACGTTGGCTGACCGGTTTGCCGAAGCAGCACCACCGAGCGCTGTCTGATTGGAATCGATTCGGTGGCTTCGAAGTGCCGGTTGTCGAATTGTGGAAATGCCAGGCCCACGTCATCCTCGGCTGTGTCGAGCACGCGTACCCAAGTAGTCCCGTAGGAGGGCGGCGGAAGTGCGAAGTCGAGGTCGCTCGCTGATGCGTTGAACATCACATAGAAGCTGTCGTCGCGGATGGTTTCTCCCCGTGGTCCGCGCATCGCAAGAGCATTGCCGTTCAGGAAGATGGCGATTGCCCGGGCGAAACCCACGCCCCAATCGTTCTCGCTCATCGCTTCACCCGATGGTTTGAGCCATTCGATGTCGTTCACCTCTGCCCCCATGATTGGGCGACCCTGAAAGAAGCGACGACGACGAAACACCGGGTGATCGGAGCGCAGGCGTATCAGTCGACTGGTGAAGTCGAGCAGAGAGATGTCGGCGTTTACCCAGTCGTACCAGGAGACTTCGTTGTCTTGGGCATAGGCGTTGTTGTTCCCGCCCTGGGTCCGGCCGATTTCGTCTCCGCCGGAGATCATCGGAACGCCTTGGGAGAGCAGAAGCGTCGTCAGGAAGTTCCGTTGTTGGCGGCGGCGCAGAGCATTGACGGCAGCGTCATCAGTTGGTCCTTCCACCCCGCAGTTCCACGATCGGTTGTCGAACATTCCGTCGCGGTTTTCTTCGCCGTTGGCTTCGTTGCGCTTGTGCTCATACGTCACCAGGTCTGCCAAGGTGAAGCCGTCGTGACAGGTCACGAAGTTGATGCTGGCGTACGGTGTCCGTCCGTTCGACTCGTAGAGGTCGCTTGAGCCCGTGAAGCGGAATGCGAACTCCGACATGGTGTGGTCGGCTCCGCGCCAGAAATCCCGTGTCTCGTCTCGGTACTTGCCGTTCCACTCCGACCACAGCGATGGGAAGTTTCCAACTTGGTATCCACCCTCGCCGACGTCCCATGGCTCGGCAATGAGCTTGACCTGGCTGATGATCGGGTCCTGCTGGATGATGTCAAAGAAAGCTGAGAGCTTGTCGACATCGTGGAGTTCCCTGGCAAGAGTTGCTGCCAGATCGAAGCGGAATCCATCCACGTGCATTTCGGTCACCCAATACCGCAGGCTGTCCATGATGATCTGTAGAACGTGGGGGTGACGCATGTTCAGGCTGTTGCCTGTGCCGGTGTAGTCGACGTACCTGCGTCGATCGGTGGCATCGAGGCGGTAATAGGCGGGGTTGTCGACGCCCTTGAATGAGAGCATCGGGCCGTGTTCGTTGCCCTCGGCGGTGTGGTTGTAGACGACGTCGAGAATGACCTCTATGCCCTCGGCATGGAGCACCTTGACCATCTGCTTGAATTCCTGGACCTGTTGGCCGTGCTGTCCGTAGACCGCATATTCGTTATGTGGTGCCAGGTATGCGATGGAGTTGTAGCCCCAGTAGTTGCGTAGTCCCTGTTCGTCCAAGTGCTGGTCATTGATGAACTGGTGGACTGGCATCAACTCGACGGTTGTTATTCCGAGGTGCTTGAGATGGTTGATGATTGGTGTGCTGCACAGGCCCAGATAGGTGCCTCGTAGTTCTTCGGGCACATCCGGATGGGTCATCGTGAGACCCTTTACGTGGGTCTCGTAAACGACGGTGCGGTGCCAGGGGATGCGGGGGTGGCGGTCGTCGCTCCAGTCGAACCAAGGGTTGGTCACGACCGATCGCGGAATGAAGGCCGCATTGTCCTTCGTGGCTGGTGGGCCGTCCGGGCCATCGGCGAAGCGATAGGGGAACATCGCCTCGTCCCACTGGACCGCCCCGACCACCGCTTTAGCATACGGGTCGATCAACAACTTGTCGCTGTTGCAGCGCAGGCCCTTGGATGGATCCCACGGGCCGCTTACTCGGAAGCCGTACTGCTGACCGGGCTGGATGCCGGGGATGTACCCGTGGTGGATGAACGCTGTCACCTCCGGAAGACGAACACGTGTCTCGTGTTCGTCTTCGAAAAGGCAGACCTCCACATGATCCGCCAGCTCGGTGAAGATCGAGAAATTGACGCCACTTCCGTCGTAGGTCGCCCCGAGTGGGAACGGCTCACCGGGCCAGATCTTCACACTCGCAGTCTAAGGCCCGGTCAGGAGGCAGGCGGGCGTGTATGGATTGGCCAGAGATGGGTGAAACACCGGTCGTCGATGGTGCCCGGCGACCATCTACCCCACAGGCCCAGAGCGGCTGCAGCCGACTTGTCGGTCCAAGCGAGTAGGTCGGGCGTTCCAACCCGACGAACCACCTGCCGGATTCCGCCCTCGTACACCACGTAGCCGGCCCAGGTACCCGGATAATCCTTGACCGCGCCGACCTCGACAACCGTGACACCCGCCATCTTTCGGCGACGGTGCCTGTGGGTGTGACCGACCGACACGAACAACGCTGGGTTCACCGAACGTCCCAGGCTTAGAAGGTCGTGTGACTCGCTCATCGGAATTCCGCGAGGTAGGTAGTAGGGGAATGGGAGTGGCATCGGTTGGTGGTGGCCTATGAGCATCACCGGCGTGGGCGCCACGTTCAACCGCTCAAGGATTGCAGCGGATCTCTCTTTGATGCTTCCACCGCGTCTGTCGGATTGGTCAGTGCGGTCGGTCTCGGTGAGCACGAGGCGGATACCCGGAAGATCGAGGTGACGAATCGGCTTCGGAGTGCCGAGGTCGAATCGGGCGAACGCTTCGGCAACGGTGATCTGCGGACCGTACATTTCGGTGGCACGCTCAGACTTTGGTGATGCGGGAACCGGCCTGAGTGCCCCGGCGTCATGGTTGCCGGGAATTACTTCCACCGGGATATCCAGATCTTTGATCAGATCTGCGAAGGTCTCCCACTGTCCAACCCGTCCCGACGATGTGACGTCGCCCTTGACCACTAGCAACTGAGCGCCCCACTTGGTCAGTTCATTCAGTGCAGCTCGCGTTGAGCGAATCGGGAAAGCTTCGTCGGGCTGTGGGTCTTCGACGATTGAGCCACGCCAGCCAAAACCGACCTCACCCAAGTGCATGTCGCTGATGGTGGCGAAGCGGAAGAGTTCGTGACCGGGCCCGGACGCGAGAGTGGTGAACTTCCGCGTGGCGCCACCGCCGGGGAGCCCATGGTTTCGTACGGTGAAATCGAGCGTGGTGGCCGGGGGGAGTTCTTCGATGATCAGCGACCCGGGTCCGCCGTTGGTTCCAGACCCATCGACTCCAGACCCACTGGTTTTCAACTCGATTGTCTTCAACTTGGCGGCGGTGTCGCCAACCTCGACGCGGGTCGTTCCCGAGGGAAGTGATCCCCATGTCAATTGGACAGACGTGTCCTCGATGGCGAAGAGCCATAGGCGTGACTGGTTATTCACCGCAGGTGGTGGATGAGGTGGCGCGTTTCGCGTTCGCGTAGCGCCACGTTGACCCGGAGCCGCTCTAGGTGCTGCTCCATCTGCTTTGAGCCCTGGGGAACCTCGCGGCTTTCGAAGAACTCGAAAACAGATGGGGCGACATCGGGCATTGAAAGCGAGCGGATCCCTTCGAGCATCCGGGCGATGCTGTTCGACGGGAAGCGATCGGTGATTGTCTTCCAGTTCTCCCTGATGAACTTCCAAGCAAGTGCGCCTTGATTGCGATTCGTAAGGGTGCGGCGCAACAAATACGGGGCGTTCTGAGTGCGTACCGTGTCGGTGAGGCTCATCTGAAGCACCCGTTCGATGCACCCGGCGTCATCGAAATCCGCCAAGGCAGACAGGTAACGAAGTTGTTCCTGTGGTGTTGTCGCGGACTCGAAAGAGCTCACGAACTCGTCGAAATCTGACGCGTCCCCGGTTGCAGCAATGATCGCGGTAGCGGCAGCCAAAAGACTCGGGTCAACCGAACCGTATTGGGCCTTGTGCGCTGCATACAGGTCGCGGGCGCCAGCCAAAGTAGTTGCATCCGCCGCAAGAATCCCCAGAGCTTCGGTCAGTAGGCCCCGTAGTTCGCGTTGACGGTCGGTGTCTGATTCGGACGGTTGCGTTCCAAGCTGCACCGCAGCAGGTGAAAAGAGCTTTCCTAGGCGTGTCTTCAAGACATCACGAGCTTCGCCTTCCACCAATCGGTCCAGTGCGGTGGCGGCGCCGACGAGTCGCTGCCACACCGACAGGTCGTCTTCGTCAGCGAACCCTTCGACGAACTCCAACAAGGCCACCGCGGCCATGTTCCCAGCGAGGACCGCGGCCCACGCGTCGTCGATCAGTGCGTAGCGCTCCACGGGAGACAGTGCTTGCTGTGCGCGTGCAGTGAGCGCGGCCAGTAGGTCGGGCGAGTAACGAACGCGAAAGAAACCAGCGGCTTCGGCGTTCACCACCACCCACTCGAGTGCTTCGAGGACGGGAATATCGAGGCCGCCACTCTCTAGAAGTGACCGCTCCAGGGTCGTTGCACCCTCGTACCCCTGAGTGATCATCAACGGAACTGACCAGCTTCTGGAGTCCGTATCACCAGCGTCGACGTACGAGAACGGCTCCTGGGTCAGGCGGATGGTGTTGCCGTCGTCGATCAAATCCACACCGACTACGGGGTACCCACCCTGGAAGATCCATGTGTCCATGATCCGTCGGACCGGCTCTCCCGTGGATTCCTCGAGCGCATCCCACAAATCTGTCGTCTCGGTGTTCCCGTACGCATGACGTGACAGATAGAGACGGATCCCGTCACGGAACGCCTCCTCGCCCAAGTACTGCTCGAGCATCCGGACGACAGCGGCGCCCTTTTCGTATGTCAGGACGTCGAACATCCCTTCTGCATCAGCGGGAGAGACGACCGGGTACTCGATGGGTCGGGTGCTCGCGAGCGAGTCGACATCGAACGCGGCCGTGCGTGACAGGCCAAACGAACTCCACCGGTCCCATTCGGGGCGGAAGGCGTCGGTAGCGAGCATCTCCATGAAGGTGGCGAAGGCCTCGTTCAGCCAGATTCCGTTCCACCACTTCATGGTCACCAGGTCGCCGAACCACATATGGGCCAATTCGTGGGCAATCACGTCTGTGACGCTCTGGAGTTCCGGTTGGGTGACCTCACTCGGTTCAACCAGTAGCAGAACTTCCCGGAAGGTCACGCACCCCAGGTTCTCCATGGCGCCGAAGGCGAAGTCGGGAATTGCAACCAGGTCGAGCTTGTCGCCTGGATACGGGATTGCGTAGTACTTCTCGTAGAACTCCAGGCAGAAGGCTCCCACTTCGAGAGCGAAAGCCGTGAGGTGGCCCTTGCCCCTCGGGTAGGCGACCCTCAGGGGGGTGCCGTTTACGTTCACCGGGTCGGTGATATCGAGCGGGCCGACAATGAAGGCGACCAGGTAGGTGGACATTTGCATGGTGTCTGCGAAGGTGACGGCTATCTTTCCGTCGTCTCTGACGACCCGTGTCAACTCACCAGCGTTCGACAGCGCCAACTGGTCACCGCTGACCACGAGGGTGATGCCGAAGGTGGCTTTCAGGTCGGGTTCGTCCCAGCAGGGGAACGCACGGCGAGCATCGGTCGCCTCGAATTGCGTAGTGGCGATGGTCTGCTCCAAACCATCGGTGTCGGTGAAGGTGGAGCGGTAGAAGCCGTGGAGCTTGTCGTTGAGAATTCCAGTGAAATCCGTGTTCAGTGCCCACGTTCCAGCCTGTGCTTTCGTCGGCAGCGTGATCGTCACCCTTTCCGACTTTTCGTCGTAGGTGATCTGGTCGGCTTCGATCCGTTCACCGCCGGCCACCCCGACGAGCC
>CAYQFM010000054.1:7530-12071 GCA_964416735.1 uncultured Iamiaceae bacterium
GGTGATCTCCAACTCGATGGAGTTGAGAACGATCTCGTCGACGGGTTCAGTCACTTCGATGGTGGTCGCGCACGATCCGATGAATGTCGCGGCCGTGAGATCGGGCTCGATTGTCAGGTCGTATCGCACGGGAAAAACGGTGCGAGGAAGGCGGTAGGGGTTGGTTTCGATCGTCTCATTGGCCACGGATCCGAGCCTAACCGTGGCCAATGGCCGAATTTGCGGGCCAATGTGGAATAGTTCGGAAATGACCGAACAGCGATCAGCGCCACTTGATGTCGTCGCCGTGGGCAACGCGATTGTCGATGTCCTTGCCCACGCAGACGATGATTTCCTCGATGAAATGGGGATGGTCAAGGGCTCGATGCAACTGATCGACGAGGTGGCCGCCAAGGACCTGTATGACAGGATCGGACCCGCCATCGAGTCGTCGGGAGGCTCCGCCGGCAACACCGCTGCGTGTCTTGCGTCGCTCGGCGGGTCGGCGGCATTTATCGGTCGGGTGGCCGATGACATGTTGGGACGGGCATTCACGCATGACATCACCGCGATTGGTGTTGGCTTCGATCCTCTGAAGGTGGTCGTGGACGACCGCGGCACAGCCCGATGCGTCGTTCTCGTCACCCCGGATGCGCAGCGCACCATGAGCACCTATCTGGGTGTTTCTGGTCACATCGGCCCCGAGGACGTGGACTCCGATCTCGTCGCCCGAGCCAAGGTCACCTACTGCGAGGGGTACCTGTGGGATCTGCCCGACGCCAAGGCAGCGCTGATAAAGGCGATGGATGTGGCACACGAGGCCGGAAACAAGGTCGCATTCACCCTTTCCGATGCCTTCTGCGTGGACCGTCATCGATCGGACTTTCTCGTCTTGGCTGAGAACAGGGTCGACATCCTCTTTGCCAACGAAGCGGAACTGCTGTCGTTGTACGAGACCGACACGTGGGAGAAGGCGGCAGACCTCGTATCGGGTCACTGTGAGGTTGCATGTCTGACTCGCAGTGAACACGGGTCGGTCATCATCTCGTCATCGGGCGAGCGCGTGGTCGTGCCCACCTCGCCGGTTGTCGAGGTGGTCGATACGACCGGAGCTGGCGACAGCTATGCGGCGGGGTTCCTGTACGGCTACACCCACGGCTTCGACCTGGAACAGTCGGGTTGGTTGGGCTCGCTCGTCGCTTCGGAGGTCATCTCCCACCTCGGTGCCCGTCCGGCCACCGACCTGGCTCAACTCGCCCGAGACCACGGAATCATCGCCTGAAGCATCGGGCGCGTCACGGGTCAGCAGATCAACAGGTCGCCTGGAGAAGAGGTCAGTCGACGAAGAGGTCAGTCGACGAATGGAGACTTCACGGTGAGGCCATTGAATCTCCGACCAATCTGAACATCTTCGGTCGCCAGGATTGAGCACGCGCCACGCTCGGCCGCGCAGACGATCGTTGCATCGAAGATCGAGAGTTGGGTCTCTCTGGCAAGCCGAACGGCGTCGATGACGAGCGACCGGTCTGTCGGGATCACCGGGAAGAGAGCGGCGGTTCGTGCCGCTTCTTCGGCTTGCCGCGCGTCGAGGTTGAGTTTCCGGGTACACACTGCGTGCAGTTCAATCAGCACCTGAGTGCTGATGGTGATCGACGAACGATTGTTCTCGATGAACTCAAGCGCGAGGCGCTGCTTGGTTGGGTCGCTGTGGTCGAGCGCGTACACCAAGACGTTGGTGTCGACGAAGATCGAGTCTTTCGTCATCCGTGATCGAAACGTTCCATGTGGAGGTCGTCGCGTGTCCATCTCTTGCCGGGTACATGTTGGCCGGCATTGGCTCGAGCAAATGCAATGAATGCATCGGCGGCCCGACCGGCATCCCCTTGCGCATAGCGTTCGAGTTCTTCACGTAGTACAGCATTGACCGACGTCCGTTGTTCGGCGGCTCGGATCCGTGCCCTGTGGAGTACGTCATCGTCCACCGTTATGGTCAGATTCACCATGGCCCCATGATAACGCTGAAAACACGTAAATTGTGTAGCACGAGATTCGTGTTTTGTGAGACCGATAGGTTCTTCGTCAGTCGTCGCCGTCGAGTTCGAGCGGTGGCATGAAGTCCCAATCGAGGTCGCCGACCTTCACCAGGGTCGAAGAAATCCAGCCACCCATAGCCCCCACGTGCTCGTCGAGCGTGGAGCCGTCGACGAGGGTGGCTTCGTCGATTTCGTAGGAACCCTCGTAGCTCACCTCTATTGCGTGTTCGGGATTGTCCAGATCCACCGGGAAATGCGTCTGGATGGTTGGACCGGAGCGTTCGAGGCGGTCTGAACCGATCGGCGGACTCTCGTCGGGAAGTACCGCCAGCAAGGCGGAGGGGTCGGGACTGGATGCCAGTCGCTGGACGCGAATGGTCATTTCGATGTCGATTCGCGGTGCCTCGTCGAAGGGTTCGCCGATGTACCAGAGTCGATACGCAGTCTGGGACCAGGTTGGCCATTCGAGTGTGATGTCGATCTGAACCCTGGGGGGCGACCCTTCACCCGGTAGGCCGTAGCTGGTCTCCCATGTCATGTCACCGAGAAGCACGTCTGCCTGGAAGCGTTCCTCGAATGCCTGACGCTCGAGTAGAGCGTTCTCGAAGGCGTCACGCAGTGCGCCGATCGCGTCTGTGAACACATGGTCGAGCATGGCAATTCGAGGCTAACGGATCCACGGGGGAAGGCATTGCGTCGGGTAGCGTTCCATGGTCGCCGGGACCGTGGAGTCGCCACTATCCGGCGCACGTAACGCAACCATGCTCTTTCCAACGGTCGATTTCGCACTCTTCTTCCTGGTGGTCTTCTGCGGGAACTGGATGCTGCGACCCCATCCGGTGGCGTGGAAGTGGTTCATCCTCGCATCGAGCCTCTTCTTCTATTCGTACTGGAGCTGGCGCTACTCGCTCCTGTTGATTGCGTCGATCGTCTTCAACTGGTTTGCGGGGCGCCTCATTCACGACGCTCTGGGGCCCGACGGTGAGAAGACCGACCGGAGTCGCTGGCTCATGCGCGGGGCAATCGTGGTCAATCTGGGTGTACTCGGGTATTTCAAGTACTACGAGTTCTTCATCGAGAGCATCGTCGCGCGCCTCGACGACATCGGAATCGATGTGTCGATGCCGACTCTCAAGGTGCTGCTGCCCATCGGCATCTCGTTCTTCACCTTCCAGGCCATCAGCTACATCGTCGACATCGGTCGTGCCGAGTGGCGCCGCCCGATGTCGCTCATCGACTTCGCTGTGTATCTGTCGTTCTTTGCCCATCTGGTGGCTGGCCCCATTGTGCGGGCGAGCGAGTTCGCATGGCAGATCGACAATCGTCCTGATCCACGGTATGTGGAGGCCTCCGAGGCCTTCATGCTCATTTTCCGAGGGCTGTTCAAGAAGGTCGTCATCTCCAGCTACATGGCGACAATTGTCGACCCCGTCTTCTCATTCCCCGGCGGACACAGCCGCTGGGAGGTTCTGTGGGCGATATACGCCTACGCCATTCAGATCTATGCCGACTTCAGCGGCTACACCGATATGGCCATCGGCTTGGCGTTGCTGCTCGGCATCCGGTTCCCGCAGAACTTCGATGCGCCTTACCGATCGTTGTCGATCCAGGAATTCTGGCGTCGTTGGCACATGACGCTGTCCCGGTGGCTCCGCGACTACCTCTACATTCCGCTCGGAGGTTCACGCGGTTCGACGATCTTCACCTACCGCAACTTGTTCTTGACGATGTTGATCGGTGGTCTCTGGCATGGCGCTAACTGGACCTTCGTTATCTGGGGTGCCATCCACGGCCTCGTTCTCGTCGGCGAGCGGGTGGTGAAGGCCAAGTGGGCAGAGCGTGGACCCATCGGCCTCCCTCCGGAGTTGGTCAAGGCCATGCAGTGGTTCCTCACGTTCCACATCGTGTGTTTCGCGTGGGTCTTCTTCCGTGCGCAGTCCTTCGGCGGTGCAATGGAGGTGTTCGGTCGTCTTTTCTCGTCGGGCGGTTCTTCTTCGCTGGTGACCGTGGTGCTGATGGTGACGGTTCTTGCGATGGTCGCTTCGCAGTTCGTGCCGCCGAGGATCCCGGAGCGTGTGACCGTAGAGTTTGCCAAGCTCGCTCCGGTACTTCAGATAGTGGCTCTCGGTTTCGGTGTGATGGTTGTGAACGCGCTGGGACCGGAGGGCATTGCACCGTTCATCTACTTCCAGTTCTGAGGTGATGATGCAACCTCGAAGGGGAAGACGACCTGGAGGATGGGAACGTTGGCGGTGGCTGATCGAGCCGTTCCGGCCGAACAAAGAGGGAACCATGCCCGCGGGAATGGTGCTGGTCATCGTCGTGATGGCCCTTCTGGTGGCCACCTTCTTGAATGCCGATTCGACGCTTCGCAACAGCAAGGCCAAGGGTTCCGGCTACCGGGTGAGCGTGGCTCAGACGGTTGCGAGCGTTAGCGGTTTCTTCCGCACCAACCTTCCGCGTCGCGCAATTGACAATGCGCTGGGACACGACACGGGTCCGACAAAGGGGATTGACGAGTTGTTGGCG
>CAYQFM010000055.1:0-11780 GCA_964416735.1 uncultured Iamiaceae bacterium
GGTGAACGAGGCCATGATCACCTTCCTCGGCATCGAGACCGAGCAGGAACTGCACGATCACCTGGCGCGGGTGGACGCCGGTACTGCCGGAGGATCCGAATGGGTACATGTCACGGTTCCGAGCCACCACGATTCGTCGATGGCGCCCCCCGGTCATCAGATCGTGCGTGCAGAACAGGTCGTGCGTTACGACGAGGATTGGCCCTTCATTGCGGAAAGCTTTGGTGACGAATGCTTGGGTTTGCTGGCCGAGCACGCTGACCTCGTACACGAATCTGCAGATGGGCTTCAACAGGCCCAACGACATGTGTTCGCGCGTTGAGACTCCGTTAGAAGGGGTGTTCACCTGCGGAGCGTCCAACTACGCGGGTGGAATGGTCATCGGCGGTCCGGGTTACCTCGGAGCCAAGGTTGTGGGGGAGTACCTCGGCGTTGACGCTGGCTAGTGACCTGAAGCTGTTGATTCGTGGCTGATCGAGCGATAGCGATGTAAGCGATCACGAGGCAGAGTACCGATCCAGGAGGCTTCTGAATCTCACGCTGTTGTGGCAACAAGAACCGATCGGCTTCACATGCCGTGCCCGGAAAGGATTTCGGTCAGAGTTAGAGCAGGCCCTCTTGTTGCAGGCGGCGGAACGCCAGGAATCCCCACAGGGGAGGCAGGTAGAAGGTGGCGATGCGGTAGATGATCACTGCGGCGAATGCCGGGCCCTCTGCCATTCCTGCGGCAACCAGACCGAAGGTGAGGCCGCTTTCCACCACCCCGATTCCTCCCGGAACCGGTAGTAGACCCGCCAGCAGCGACACGCTGATGATGATCACGATGAGATCGCTGAACGACACTGTGGTTCCGAATGCCGAACCGAAGATTCCGAGTGTTGAAGCGAACAGCAGTATGGATGCCAAGTTTCCACCGAACAGCATGACCAGCCGGCGTGGAGAATTGAGATTGCGCAGGGTGCTCTTTCCGTCGGTGATCAGGTTGCTGGCCCAGTCCATGAATTGTCGACGACGATCTGGGAGGAGCAGAGAGACGATCCAGATCAAGATCGCAAGAAGAAGCAAGATGCCGATGATGGTGCGCCACTCCGGAAGGGATGACGCGTCCAGGTCGAAGTACAGGCCCTTGGGCGTGAATATGAGCAGACTCAGGAGCAGTGTTGCCTCGGTGATGAAGCCTCCGAGGCTGTCGACGCCGCCGATGGCAAGGGCTGCCCCAGAACTGAAACCGTGCTTCTGGAAGAACCGCACGTCCATGGCGATGCGCGCCGCGCTCGAAGGCACCGCCAGGCCCACGTAGCTCTGGGCGAGTTGCAACATGTAGATGTCTCGCACCGGCAGTGGCTTGGGAGATGCGCCCAATGTCGACACAGCTTGCGCGAATCGCGGCGTCTGGGCAACGGCGACCCCCGCGGCGACCAGAAGCCACGACGCCTCTCCCAACTGCGATGTCAGATCGTCCAGGTCCAGACCGGCGAATTTGTTCACCAGAACCGACATGGCGACGAGCAGTAGGACCACCTGGAGTACCGAGCGCCATGAAACGCGCTTCAGCACCTGCAGGCCCTTGGCGTCGACAAATCTGCTCATGGGGGAGGTGTCAGTACTCAATACCGGAGTCTCCCGAGTTCCGGGCAGACCCGATGCGTCGCTCGGACATTTGAACGTTGCTGATCCGTCAATCGTACGCAACGATGCCGACGCTCGACATTTCAGTGCACGACCAGCCAGGCGACGATCAGGGTCACTCCGTTAGTTGCCAGGTGTCCGATGATTGGAGCCACCAAACTGCGAGACCGGAATCTCAGCCAGCAGAACAGCAGCCCGGCGATGAAGGTGACCAACACATTTGCCGCCACGACGAGTGCCCGCCCGCCGGAGCCGGAGGTGATCTCTGCCGCCTGATCGTTGCCGCTCATCGTCGCCAACGTCGGGCCGATGTGCCACAACCCGAATAACACCGAAGAGGCGATGACGGCCGTTCTGCTACCCCAGGCGCGTGTTCCAGCGCCCAGCAAGATCCCACGGAAGGCGAGTTCTTCCGGAATGACGGTGAGTAGCAGTACCGGTATTGCCAATTTGTAGACGAGATCAGCGGCACTGATTCGGGCACGATCGTCTTCGAAGAATCCGGAGGTGGCCGGAATCACAGCGCCAATTCCGATGACGAGGACCACCGCACCAAACGCGATTGCTCCCGCCATCGATCCCGACCAGGCATGTTCCCGTTCAATTCCCAGGTCTGAAGAGGTGAGTCCACCTCGGATCACCCAGACAGCGAGACCGATCACCGTCACGAGCAGGACAACAGCCCCGATTCCGCCGAACAATCCCATGCTCCGAGCGATGTTGAACATCGCCAATATGGCGGTCCCGATGATGAAAAACCTGCGGCCGCTCCTGTTGTCTCCAGACTTGAGGTCGTCGGACCCGCCAGCGAGGTGGTGTGTCACCTCACCGCTCAGCGTCGATCGTGGCCTGGAGTCTCTCTGTGTCCGCCGCTGTCCAGCCATCCGGTGCGACGACTGATGCCCAACCTGATGCCAGGCTCGGTCGGTAGTCATGGCCGTGACCGGCCGGAGCACTGAATCCGGCCATCAGGTCGAACAGCGACTGGATGAGCGTGACGCCTGGGAACCACTGGGTGGAACCGCTCACGTCGTATCCAACGGGTGAATCCATCCACTTCGGGGGGGTCCAAAGCGTGTCGATGTTCGCCCATGTCACCGGGTCGCTCGGATGAGTCAGGTAGACGACGCGAGATTTCCCGTCGCCGTGACCACTCGCGTAAGGATCGTCCGGCCGACCCAGCACTTCGACGCGGGAATCTTCGCCCAAGGTCGGAAACCACGTGGGTGATGAAGGTTCACGGCCTGCAACCACCTGCTGCCAAATCGGGTTGGCGAACGTGGGACCTACCCAGATGACCCCGTCTGTTTGATCGAGTGTGTTGGAGATGGACTCGTCGAGTTGCGGACGGGCGAATGCCTCTTCTGAGCCGAAAGAGCCCAGGCTCTCGCCATAGACGACAAGCCTGGGTCGGGCGTCGACGGGAAGTGCTTCCCAGCGTTCGTGAACTGCTTCGAAGAGTGCCGCACCGGATTCGGAAGCCTTGTCGAGGTCCACGAGAAATGAGATCCAACTGGGTAGATAGGAGTACTGGATTGCCACCATCGCCGTGTTTCCGCCATGCATGAGTTCCAGCCCACGTGCAGCATCGGGATTGATCCAGCCGGTGCCGGTGACCGTGACCACGGCCAACACCTCGCGATCGAAAGCCCCGGTGCGCTCGAGTTCCTGCACCGCCAGGTCTGCTCTTGCTTCGGCGGAGTCAGCAGAGCGTAGGCCGGCATACGCACGAATCGGATCCATCACCTGGGCATCTGGACCCGCGAACCCTTGAAGGTCGGCTATTGAGGTGGCCGATCCGGCGAAGGTGCGGCCCTGGTTACCCAGGTCATCCCATCGAACGAGTGAACCGGGTCCGCCCGAAGAAGTCGGGACTATGGGTTGATGAATGTCCTCGTCGGTCGTTGTGTCCACGTAGCTGTAACTCGAGTTCACCGAGTTGACCATCCACTGAATGACGACGTCGCGGGTGATGAAGACGGCAATCAGGACTGTGACGACAACACCTATTGATCTCGCGGCAACAATGGGCAGCTTGCGACACAGGACCCGATCCAGCAACCGGACTGGGTGGCTGACGATGCGACCGATCGCAACAAACACGATAGTGACGATGACCGCTACCGCGAGCGCCACCAGAGCGGATGCCGGTGCGAGGTGATCCATGGTCACGAGGTCACGCTGATCGTTTTGCCAACCGAGCCAGCGGATGAGCCCGACGATTGCCACCACAGCCGATGAGATTCCGAAAACCTGCCAGCGGTATGCCGTGATCAGTTTGGGAACCGGCATCTTGAGCAGGTCCAGAACCTTACGGACGCTGGCTGCTGCCAGGGTTCCGAGCCCGAGTCCGAGTGCCGCTGATAGGGCAGTGACCACCCCTTGAGTGACAGCGTCGCGGGGAAGCAGGCTGGGGCGGAACGAGAACCACACGAAGATCAGGGCGGTCCATGCAGCCGCGGGTTGAGGAATCTTGATCAGTGCTCGGCGAAATGTCAACGGCTCGGTCATGTGGCTGAGTCCTCCACGCTTGTCAGAATCGACCGGTTATCTCACCCATTCCGGATCGCTACTCAACTCGACGGTCATCCAGAGGTCGTAAGGCATGTGGTCGATTCGTGAACGCAGCGATCTGCGCACACGGTCCTCTCCGACGAGGTCCCATTCACTGCTGTCAACCAGGAATGTCACATCGACGTAGAGCTTGCGGCCCAACTTGGTCATGCGCAGCCTTGGCTCATCCAAGCTGAACTCAGCGCACAGTTCAGCGATGGCGTGCTCCACGGGTTTGATGACCTCGGTTGGCGGCGCCCCTTCGAGTAGCTCGAGGATGGTGGTCCTAATAAGGCGCAGCGGTGTGGGGATGAGAGCGATGGCCGCGATGAACATCAGAACCGGATCGACGTATCGACCCGCGTTGGCGTAGCTGCCGCGATTGACGATCATCGCGGCACCAAAGCCGATGATCATTGCAGCGGTCAGGGCACTGGCTGCCAACCACTGGGTTGCCTCGACTGCCAACAGGTCCGAATGGTGGGCGTACCTACGGATTACGAGCCACATGCCGATAACCAGTGCACCGGTCGACACCGCATAGATCACGGCTGAGTCGGCTGAAACGTCGCTGCCACCATCGACGATCACCATGACTGCTTCGACCATCGCGAACGCACACACGCCCAGTAGAACCAGGCCCTGAATTGCGATCACCATTGGGGCCAATGATTCGCGTCCAAATGGATATCGGTCGCTTGGCCCGGCCTTGATGAGCTTCGATGCGGTCATCGACAACCACGTCAGAACAATGCCGGTGAACCCATAGACGCCATCGAAGACGATCACCTGCGAAGAAGCGGCAATTCCCCAGACGATGCCGACGATCGAGAGCGCGCTGGTTGCCAAAAGCGACCAGCGCAGAACTCTCTGCTCGATATCTGTGATGTCGGCGGAGTTTCCAGCGTCTGTTGTTTCAGCCACGGATCAGATTGTGGTCCGAATCCGGTGGCTGTGCCTCCATCGGCTCCCTAGCCGAGAATTTCGGCCTTCTTGGCTTCGAACTCCTCGGGCGTGATGATTCCGGAATCGCGAAGCTCGCCGAGTTGGCGTAGCAGGTCGAGCTTCTGCTGCATGGCGTCACCACCCGCAGGAGCGACGGGGGCCGCCGGTGCTGCGGCCGCCTGTACCGGCTGAGGTGGCATTGGCGCTTGAGCAACAGGCTGCTGCACAGGCTGCTGCGGAGTGGCATCCTGTGCGGCCCATCGCTGCTGTTGGCGGCGTTGAACCCGTCCGTGAACACTGCTTGCCACGGCTGCTCGCGCGGCTGTATTCAACAGTCCCATCAGTGTTTCTCCTCGCGCAGTTCTGCTGCGTCCAGTGCTTTGGTCAGATCGTCTGGTGATACACCGGTTTCGGCGATGATCCGTGCCCCGCTTGTCGCCCAATCATCGACAAGCTTCGAGAGCCACTGATGTTCGACCAGCAGCACGGTGGCAAGTTCGCCTTCTGTCATGTCCTGTGTGAGTGCTTCCAGGTCTTCTGTATCCAACAGGTGCGAACTCACCCCCGACCAGAATTCTTTATCAAGGCCGTCGATAGGCGGGAGATCATCAAGTTCTACAATTCTTGATCCGACTGCATCACGCTTGACGAACTCCAAATCAAGGATTCGAAGCGTGCCCGCCTCGACCAGTTCGACGAGTTGGGTGAACTCGCCAGCGTTCGGCACCCCGTCGGGGAACCCGATCACGATGAGATCCACCGTACCGAGGGTGTCGTTGTCTGAGGCGTTGGTGATCAAGGATCCTCCATCATCTGGGGCCGATCAGACCGTCGGGATCAAGCGTGAACTCGCCAACACTGACCACATCTTGAGCGACGGTGGTGTCCATTTGGACGCCCGGTGCGGCGAAGTCTACGGCATCGCCGGGCGGGAGCGGAAACAAAAGTTGACCAAACTGCTTGGGAATAGATCCTCGCTCCCGGCGTTGTCGCAGTGGCAACCAACAATTGCACCGAAATGGCAAGCAATAACAGAACAGGAGATACCCAATGGCGACACTACGCTTGGGAGACACGGCCCCGGACTTCACCGCAGTGACCACGGATGGCGAGATTTCGTTTCACGATTGGAAGTCAGGTTCGTGGGCCGTCTTCTTCAGTCATCCGGCCGACTTCACGCCTGTGTGCACCACGGAACTCGGCCGCACCGCGGCGCTCAACGGTGATTTCCAGAAGCGTGGCGCAAAGCCCATTGCCATTTCGGTGGACCCGGTGGAAGACCATCACGCTTGGGCGCCCGACATCGGAGAGGTAGCTGGCACGCCTCTCAACTTTCCGATCGTCGCAGATCCGGACCGCAAGGTCGCAGAACTCTACGACATGATCCATCCAGGAGAGGGCGACTCGTCGACCGTGCGGTCGGTGTTCATAATCGACCCGTCGAACAAGGTTCGACTGATACTCGTCTACCCGAAGTCCGTCGGTCGGAACTTCGACGAGATCGTCCGTGCACTCGATGCGCTTCAGGCCACCGATGCGAACCCAATCGCAACGCCGGCCGATTGGCGTCCCGGTGATCGCATCATCGTGTCGGGGACCATTTCAACCGAGGATGCGAGGAAGCAGTTCGATAACGTCGAAGAGGTGAAGCCGTACCTTCGCTTTGCCGATGCACCTTGATCTGATTCAGGTGATCACGGCGCTTCGGTGACCGTTGCCTTAGCTGTCGCAACCGCGGTGGCGGGGGTCGGTCGCTGAAGTGCCATGATCTGGTCGACCAGGAAGTTCCTCCGGGCGATGAGCGAGTCCACCGAATACGGGTCGTGCCCCATCAGGCGCTCCAGCAGCGGACCGTGGCAGAAGTACGACATGATCTGGACGTGCAGATCATGCACGAACATCGCCGGGTCTACGTCGGCCATGCGTGAGCCAGCACGGTCCCGTGCCTCCTCGAGGCGTCGCTTGGCCGGTTCGAACACGGGAATCACGAAGCGGTCGATATATGCATTGCTGTACTCCTCGCCTTCGAGCATCTCTCGGATCATCAGGCGCGGCAGGGCCGGGTTGTCCGCCGCAACGCGTTGAAGTTCGTCTAGGTGCCAGTTCAGGCGGTCGCGGTTGAACTCACCGTCCAAGAACTCGTCAAGCATTGCAATGACGGGCTGAAGGGCGTGGTCCAGAACCGCTTCGTGAAGCGCCTCTTTCGATCCGAACTGGTAGAGCACCGTTGTCTTGTGCACCCCGGCCAGATCCGCTATCTCCTGAATGGCGACGCCACCGAAACCCCTGCGGGAGAACAACTCCGTGGCGGCATCGAGAATTGCACCCCTGCGACCGTGAACCTCGGAATTGTCTGTCATGGGGCCTCCCTCGGGCCGGTTGCTGGGTTGGCACCCGCGCTAACCAACTGGTAGTAAATTATGACCATTCGGCTGGTGCGTGGGGTGATGCAGCCCGTGGCGATGGATTCCACGACGTGCAATGCCCCACAATTGCAGTCGATCCCGGCCCGCTCATCCCGGCCCGCTCGCTCTGGAGGAATCCCATGGGGACCTTGTATGAGGACCGCCTACAACAGCACGTAGGCGCTCAGTCCGACCGTTTGGAGGCCGTCGATGCCGTCGGCCCAGCGATGATTCGCAAATGGGTCGAAGTGATGCACGATCGAAACCCGGCGTATTCGGATGACGAGTGGGCCGCAGCATCCCGGCACGGCTCGATCGTCGCCCCCGCTGCGATGATGCAGGTCTGGACCATGGCCCCGCTGTGGCCCGAACGTGATATTCCGCCGCTGCCGATCGCTCCCATCGACGAAGTTCTTGGTGAGCATGGCTTCACCGAGGTTGTAGCCACGAATCAGTCGGTCGAGATGAAGGCCCTTGCCAAGGTGGGAGATCGCATCTCCTACGTGGTCCGGGTTGCAAGCGTGACCGAAACAGAGAAGAAGACCGCACGTGGCCCCGCATACTTCGTCACCTTTGAGTACCTGTTCGAGAACCAGGATGGTGTTGATCTCGGAAAGCTGAGCTTCACCTACATGCGTTACAAGCCCGAACCCGCGGACGCGGGGAACTGAGGAGGCCGGTATGAGCACAACTTGGATGGCCCCGTATTTGAAATACGATTCACTCGGCTGGGACGAGGTGACAGTTGGTGACACGCTGCCTGATTTCGAGCGTGAGGTGGACACGACGTTGGTGGTTGCGGGCGCACTTGCGTCAGGCGACTTCTACCCGGTTCACCACGATCTCGACGCCGCAAAAAAGGCGGGTGCCCCCGATGTGTTTCTCAACATTCTCACCACCAATGGCCTGATGTCTGCCTATGTGACCAACTGGAGCGGACCGGCGTGGGAACTAACCGGCGTGGACCTGCGCCTGGTCATCCCTGCATTCCCGGGCCAGACCTTGGCCTACAAGGGTGCGGTGACCGAAAAGGACGACGCCACGCACACAATCGTCGTTGAATTCACTGCTGAGACGGCCTACGGCGTCCATTGCAAGGGCACGGCTCGGCTGGTGCTGGCCGACGCAGCCTGAGACGGGGGAACAGATGGACTTCGCGCTAACCGACGAACAGAACCAACTCATCGCCGACGCCCGGGCGTACTTCGCGGCCAATATCACCCCCGAGCTCGAAGACGAGATGCAGGGTGACCCCGAAGGTGGTGGACCGCTCTGGAAGGCGTATATCCGCAAGATGGGTACCGACGGCATGCTTGGTGCCGGGTGGCCCAAGGAATATGGCGGCAAGGGTTACGGGCCCGTCGAGCAGTACCTGTTGTATGAAGAGATCTGGCGAACGGCAATTCCCATTCCGGTCATCGCTGTGCAGACCGTTGCTCCCGCCATCATGCGCGTGGGTAGCGATGCCCAGAAGGAGAAGTACCTTCCCGGGATTCTGGCCGGTGAGGTCGATTTCGCAATCGGATACACCGAACCCGAAGCCGGTTCCGACCTGGCATCGCTGAAGGCAACAGCGCGTCTCGATGGTGACGAGTGGGTGCTCAACGGCCAGAAGGTCTTCACCTCCGGTGCGCATATGGCCGACTACGTCTGGTTTGCCGCCAGGACCGACCCCGATGCACCCAAACACAAGGGCATCTCGGTGTTCATCGTCCCACTCGACTCACCCGGTATCTCGATCACCCCGCAGTGGGTGATGGGCGGGTTCCGCACGAATACCACTTTCTATGACGATGTCCGTGTTCCAGCGGATGCTCTGGTGGGCGAACTGAATGCCGGGTGGAATTACATCACGACCCAGCTCAACTACGAGCGGTTGGCACTTGCCACTGCATCACCAGTGGAACGCACGCTCCATGAGACCATCGAGTGGGCCAACACCCATGAGCGCAACGGTCGCCCGATCAGCCAGGAACCGTGGGTCCGCGACGAACTGGCGAAGATCGCTGTCGACCTGGATGTCCTGAAGCTGATGAACATCAGGACAGCCTCGATGCTGGCAGCGGGAACCATCCCGTATCACGACGCTTCGATGAACAAGATCTTCGGAACAGAGCTTCATCAGAGGGCATTTGGCGCAATGCTTCGTGTCATGGGCCGAAGCGGTGGACTGATGAGCGGAGACGATGTGCCCAGCAGGGGCCTGCTCGCACGTTGGTTCATGCAGGATGTTCTGCTGACCTTTGGCGGAGGCGCCAACGAGGTCCATCGCAACATCATCGCCATGGTCGGACTCGGGCTTCCGAGGGCGTGAGAGCAATGATCGCAGAAACGGTTCTTGCATTAAATATCGCCACAGATAACCAGGGTCTGATTTCCAGGAGGATCACATGGACTTCACGCTGAACGAAGACCAGGAAGAGCTCCGCAACGTGGCGCGGTCGTTCCTGGAATCGAAGTGCCCGACTGCAGAGGTCCGTCGTCTTGAGAAAGATGAAGCCGGTTGGTCTGCTGACATCTGGACCGAGATGGCACAGATGGGATGGGTCGGCCTTACATTGCCCGATGGGGGAGGAGACCTTGTCGATCTGGGCATCGTGGTTGAAGAACTGGGACGTGCCGTCTATCCGACCCCCATGTTCTCGACGGTCGTGATCGGTGCCATGACCCTGCTCGACACAGGGAAACTACCGGCGGGCGTCGATGAGGGAACAACACTCATCGGTACCGCTCTGGTTGACGTCCCCGCTGATGCGCTGACTGCTGAGGTGAACGGGTCGAGTGCAAAGGTGAGCGGTACTGCTCCTGTGGCATACGACATCGAAGGTGCCAGCCACGTTCTGGTGGTTGCGGGGGAGCACTTGGTGCTGCTCGAAGGTGGTCAGTCCGCTATTTCGTTCAAGCGCCTCGACTCGATGTCAAACGACCGCATCTACAGCCTCATATTGGATGGGGCTACCGGCGAGGTGGTGGGTGCAGCCTCAGAACTGCTTGCGCCAGCGCTTGCCCGCGCAACCGCCATCCGATGCGCTGAGCTGGTCGGCGTCATGTCGCGTGCGCTCGAAATGGCCACCGAATATGTGAAGACCAGGGTGCAGTTCAAGCAGCCGCTCGGAGCGTTCCAGGCGATCCAGCATCGTTTGGCCGATTCGCTCATCGATCTGGAGGCCGCACGGCTCGTTGCGTACAGGGCGTTGTGGGCACTGACTGTCGATCCGACCGCCGAGCGTGAGGTGGCTGTGGCCAAGGCTTGGATCGCTGAAGCGTGTCAGCGTGTGGCATTCAGTTCACAGCAGGTTCACGGCGGCATAGGCGTGGACATGGATTACGACCTGCAGTTGTTCTTCAGGCGCGCCAAGGCTCTCGAAGTTGAGCTAGGCTGCGCTCCGCAGCACCGAGAGCGCCTGGCGATGACGTTGGGTCTGCGGTGACGTTGTAACTGCTATGAGGTCTGGCTCAGCGGAAGTTGAGTCGAATATGGGCCGTTTCAAGGGGGCGAATCCATTGGGTTGGTCTCTGTCGGACCGGTGTCAGGGGGTCTCCGGAAAGCGTTGATGTTTCCAGCCGATTGGTAGTACTTTGCTACCACTTGGTGAAACGCTTTCGGAGACAGTTAGGATCCCACCGGGATCCGGGAGGAAGTACGTGGTAACCGAGATCGGGGGAAAGTCGGTCAAGTGGAGCTCAACAGACACGCCGTCTGCTGAGCTTGCGATGCCGCACTCAACCCGATGTTTCATCCCCAGTTCGTCGACGTGACGTAAAGGAAGGGCAAGGTCCTCAATGGGTGACTATTTCGTAGCCTGCGACGCAGGCGGGACGATGACGGATGTGATCGTCGTCGATGAGCAAGGCCAGAGTGTCATTGGCAAAGCTCCGACATCGCCCCACAACGAGAGCATCGGGTACATGGAATCGCTCGAGGAAGCGATGGAGTACCTGGGCATCGACCCCGATAGTAAAGAGGGGAAGAAGTTCGGCATGGAGCCGAAGATCGCCCTCCTCTCGCACTCGGACTTCGGCAGCCTCGAGCGCCCCGAAGCCGTGAAGATGAAGGAAGCGACGCAGATGATCAAAGAGCGCGCGCCGTTCCTCGAAGTGGAAGGCGAAATGACACCCTCCACGGCCCTGTCCGAGGAGATCCGCGCCAAGCTCTTCCCCAACTCCGAGCTCAAGGGCGAGGCGAACCTGCTCATCATGCCGAACATCGACGCGGCCAACATCACCTTCCACATGCTGAAGGTGCTG
>CAYQFM010000056.1:0-11697 GCA_964416735.1 uncultured Iamiaceae bacterium
GTGATCAGCAGGTCTCCTCGACCCCGTCCTTCCACATGAGGAACCCCCTTGCCGCGCAGGCGGATGACCTTTCCACCCTGTGTGCCACCTTCGACCTCTATGTTCTCGACGCCATCGAGAGTCTTGAACGCAATTTCGGCCCCTAGCGTGGCCTGGGTGAATGCAACTACGAGATCCGTGCGCAGGTCGTAACCATCGCGTTCGAAGCGATCATGGGGTTTCACCTTTACGTGGACATATAGGTCACCAAGGCCGCCACCACGCGGTCCCGCGGCACCACGGCCACTCAAACGAAGGGTCGAACCGGCGGAGATTCCGGGCGGAACATCGATGGTGTAGGTCTCTTCGCTGATCGACCTACCTTCTCCCCGGCAGGTGACGCACGGGTGCTCGATGACGGTTCCCACTCCGCCGCAGCGGTCGCACGGCCCGGTGGTCACCATCTGGCCCAGGATCGATTGGCGCACCCTGCGAACCTGGCCCCGTCCACCGCAGTCCTGACACGTCGACGCACCGGATCCGGGCTCGGCGCCAGTCGCCTCACACGCGTTGCACGGAATCGCCGTACGCACGGTCACCGGAGCCTAGACACCGAAGACCGACTCTTCGAAGGTCAGATCAATTACAGCTTCGAGATCTTGTCCCCGGGGTGGACCCGACGGTCCGGATCGCCCGCCACCAAAGGGCGAACCCCCGCCACCGAAGAACGCGTCGAAGATGTCGCCGAAACCGCCGAATCCGGCACCCTGACCTTGGCCTGCATCCCCATACATGTCGTAGTTCCGCCGACGCTCAGGGTCACTCAGTATTTCGTAAGCGAGGGCGACCTCTTTGAAGCGCACCTCAGCATCCGAGTTGTCGGGGTTGATGTCCGGATGATGTTGACGGGCAAGTCTGCGGTATGCGCTCTTGATCTCGTCGGCGGTGGCCCCGCGCGAAACACCGAGTACCTCGTAATGATCAGCCATCAGCTGTCGCTCAATCTCCTGCTGAGACGGTCCCCGACCACCGCTACGGCGGCAAGAGCCTGCGGGTAGTTCATGCGCGTGGGACCGAGGACGCCGATGGAACCGGCCACTTCACCGTCGATCTGGTAAGGGGACACCACCAGCGAACAGTCGACCAACGGGTCGATTCCGGTTTCGGTGCCAATGGCAACATTCAGGCCACGGTCGACCACGTCACGCAAGAGCGTCACGACCACGAACTGCTGTTCAAGAATGCGCAAGATCTCTGACACGGTTCCAACCGCGTCGAATGCTGAGACCATCTCCGACGTTCCACCAATGAACACCGAACCGTCGTGCTCAGGGGTATTCAAGAGCGCACGCGCGGCAACCACGACGGCGTCGGCTCGGCCATCCGAAACTGGAGTCCACCCATTCGGAGGAACGTCACCCAGTGGTCTTCCGACAAAATCGCCAGACAGAACAGCGCCAGCTTGCGTCAGCACCGACTCATCCACGTCATCGTCGAATTCCATGGTGTGCTTGGTAACTGCACCGTTGGACAGCACCACCACCATCAGTGCCACGCACGGTGCGAGACCCACCAATTGGATGGACCGTACGGTGGCCGTCTCATTGGGCGGTCCGATCACAACGGCCGCGTATCTGGTCAGGTCCGACAACAACCGGGTTGTGTCCTGGAGCATCCCTTCGAGTTCGCCATGTGCCTTCGCAAAGAACGACCGCACCTGTTGGGCATCGGTGGTGTCCAGCCGCCCGGGTGCCGCCAGGTGATCGACGAAGAACCTGTAGCCCTTTTCAGTTGGAACTCGACCCGCCGAGGTGTGTGGGTGGGCCAAGAAACCCTCCTGCTCCAGATAGACCATGTCATTGCGCACGGTTGCCGAAGAAACGTTCACTCCGGGCGCGTCCACGATGTGGGCAGATCCCACGGGTTGAGCAGTTTCGATGTACTCCTCCACTACGGCTCGGAGGATGTTGGCTTTGCGTTCGTCAAGCATCGTCGCACGCCTCATTACTGGTCCCGTTGGTGACCTCGTTGGTTGCCCTGTTGGTTGCCCTGTTCAGGTCGTGGCCGGGAGGTTGTCTCCTGGCACTCGATGATACCGAGTGCCAGCATCCATAGGCCCATCGCGTCGGTCGGTATTCGGTTGGTCGCGGGTCGGTCACAAACCGACCGTCGATCAATCGCCGATCCGTCGGCCATCAGTCGTCGAGGCGCAGTGCCGAGATGAAGGCTTCTTGGGGCACCTCGACGCGTCCGATGCTCTTCATACGCTTCTTGCCCTCCTTCTGCTTCTCGAGCAGTTTGCGCTTGCGCGAAATGTCACCGCCGTAGCACTTGGCAATGACGTCCTTACGCTTGGCCTTCACGGTTTCACGGGCGATGATCCGTCCGCCGATCGCAGCCTGGATGGGCACATCGAACATCTGCCGCGGAATCAACTCCCGCAGTTTTTCGGTCATCCGCTTGCCGTAGTCGTAGGCCTTGTCTTTGTGCACGATCGTCGAGAACGCGTCCACCGGGACCGAATTCAACAACACGTCGACCTTCACCAAGTTCGCCTGTGCGTAACCGGCAGGTTCGTAGTCGAGGCTGGCGTATCCCTGTGTGCGGCTCTTGAGTTGATCGAAGAAGTCGGTGACAACCTCGGCAAGCGGCAACCGGTAGGCGACCTCGATGCGCTCTGGCGAGAGGTATTCGAGTTTGCCCATGTCGCCACGACGGGACTGGCACAGTTCCATGACGGTTCCCGTGTAAGTCGTGGGACTCAGAATGGTCGCCTTCAGGTACGGCTCTTCGACATACTCGATCTCTCCGGGCGGCGGCATCTCTGACGGGTTGTCTATGACGATGACCTCGCCTCCGGTGCGAGTCACCCGGTATTCAACCGAGGGCGATGTGGCAATGAGACTCAGGTCGAACTCACGCTCTAGGCGTTCGCGGATGATCTCCATGTGCAACAGGCCCAGGAACCCGCACCGGAAACCGAAGCCAAGCGCACCCGAACTCTCGGGCGCATATGTGAAACTCGAATCGTTCAATCGCAGACGTTCAAGCGCTTCACGAAGCGTGGGGAACTCGTCGCCGTCTATGGGATACAGGCCGCAGAACACCATCGGCTTTGGTTCGCGGTATCCCTCCAGTGCCTCACCCCGACGGCCCGCTTCGGTGACCGTCTCGCCCGATTTCGCTTCGCCCACGTCTTTGATGCCGGCAATCAGGTAACCCACCTCTCCGGCACCGAGGCTCTTTACCGGAGTGTTGGCCGGAAGTCGGACTCCCACCTCGTCGGCATCGTGAGTGGAGTTGGCCTGGACGAAGGCCAGCTTCGATCCGGTTCGCAGGGTGCCGTTCATGACACGAACCGACGAGATGACGCCGCGGTACTGGTCGAAGAACGAGTCGAAGATGAGTGCCTGAAGCGGTTCATCGGAATCCCCGATGGGCGGTGGAATACGATCGACCACCGCATCGAGCACAGCGTCAACACCGGTTCCGGTCTTGGCGCTGATGTGGAGGATCTCCGACGCTGGAATACCCAGCACGGACTCGATTTCGGCTGCGTAACGTTCCGGCTCGGCCGCAGGTAGGTCGATCTTATTGAGCACCGCGACGATCTCGAGATCGTTCTCGAGCGCCAGGTAGCAGTTGGCGAGTGTCTGGGCCTCTATTCCCTGCGCTGCGTCGACAAGGAGAATCACGCCTTCGCAGGCGGCCAGCGAACGTGAAACCTCGTAACCGAAGTCGACGTGTCCCGGGGTGTCGATCAGGTTTATGACGTGGTCGCGCCAGTCGAGGCGCACGCTCTGGAGCTTGATGGTGATGCCCCGCTCACGCTCGAGGTCCATGGTGTCGAGATACTGGGCCCGCATATCTCGTGGGTCCACAGCGCCACACAGTTCGAGCATCCGGTCAGCCAGGGTCGACTTCCCATGGTCCACGTGGGCAATGATCGACAGGTTCCGGAAACGTTCTAGGTTCGACACTTGGCCTCATGGTCCGACGGCTCAGATCGCCCGTGAGCGTACTTTGCGGCCACTTGCGCTATGTAATGGGCCGTCGGCGCGGACACCATCTTGCGGCTGTTCAACCGTGAGTATGACTCGATGGATCGGTTCCGCTATCGTGATCTCTTCCCGAATGCACGCAGGAGCCGGTAGGTAAACCGTGGCCAACATCAAGAGCCAGATCAAGCGCAACCGCCAGAACGAGAAGCGTCGTGTGCGCAACAAGGCGGTCAGGTCCGAGATGAGGACCCGCACCAAGCACGCCGTGGAAGCCGCCGAGGCCGGTAACGACGATGTCGAAGAAAAGGTGCGCCTGGCCATCAAGCGGATCGACAAGGCCGCTTCCAAAGGTGTGATCCACAAGAATCAGGCTGCTCGCCGCAAGAGCCGTCTGATCAAGCAGGTCGAAGCCGCCAAAGCCTGAGTTCGTAGCGGAGCCTGACCTCGTCGTCTGGCCCTACTCCCTACCTGCTGCGTTCTACCTGCTGCGTCCGGCCAGGCGCGCCACGAGCACCTCGACGACCAGTCTCGGTGGCCATGCCCGGCCGCCACGCAGGTCCAGGTCTGCCCGTGCCAGTAAACCCGCAATCTCTCGCAGCCGTGCCGATCCCAACTTGCGTGTTTGGGTGAGGGCCTTGCCCGCCCGGAATGTGCTCCCCCCGCGCATTCCCAATGCTTCCGCTGCCCCTGCCTCACTGGAAATGCCCGAACCATCGAGGCGCAACATCATCATGTAGTGGTTCACGAGTGTTGCCATCACCTGAAGCGGATTGCGGTCGCCTGCGTCGAGCATCCGGCCCAGTTGTTCGAGCGAACCAGCAATGTCACCGCGGTCGATTGCATCGGTGAGATCCCACGGTGCCACCTCGCCCCGCTCCCCCAGATAGGGCGCAATATCATCCGCGCTCAAACGCGCACCGTTGCCGAACGATGACTCGAGAGTCACCAGCAACGACCGAAGCCGCTCCAGATCGTCACCCAGATGTCTGGTGACCGACTCCACGGCACCCTTGTCGAGGTCGATGCCGGAGGCGACCAAGGTGTCGGCAATCCAGTTGGAGCGTTCCTTGCGTGAGCGCCCGATCTGGGTATCTACGACCACTCCGCCAATCGCCTTGACGGCTTCGTTCAGGCTCTTGGGAACGGGTGACAGCCTTGCACCGGGTTGGGGCGGCCGTTCCCACACGAGCACCAGCGAGGTGGACGGCAACGGATCGCCGAGCGCAGCCACCAGAGGTGCCACCAGGTCCTTGTTCGAGAACAGGCCAGCGTCGCGGGCCACCACCACACGTCGGTCGGTCAGAAACGGCGGCGTCTGCACGGCGTCGATGACCGGCGCTACGTCGATGCCCGAGTCATTGTCGTAGGAGGCTGCATCGAGTTCTTCGACCATCAACGAACGGTCGCTGTCGCCCACAAGCGCGGCTACCAGATCCGACACGGCGTCGCGACGAAGAATCTCGTCATCACCCTTGACCATGTAGACCGGTGCCCCCAGATCGACTTTCATCGGGCCGCCAGCACGGATGCGGCCACATCCGCCACACGGCGAGCAGCCCGGACATCGTGGACGCGCAGCACCCGACAGCCCAGTGAAATGCCCAGTGCGTGCGCAGCGCTTGTACCCCAACCCGCCTCGAAGCGATCCACTTCCAGGAGTTCCCAAAGGAAGCGCTTGTTCGAAGCCGAGAGCAACACGTTGTAACCGAGATCGACGAGACGGTCGGAGGCTCGGAGCAACTCCACCGATTGAGCGGGGGTCTTTCCCAGATCGAGCCCCGCGTCGATGATGATCCGTTCCGGCGCGATCCCCACGGCCAGGGCGCGCTCAGCCCGATCGGTGAGAAAGGTGCAGACCTCCCCCACAAGATCGTCGTAGTGGGGTTCGGGATCGGGAATCCGTGGGCCCAGTCGGATGTGGGTGCCCACAACGGAAGCTCCCGCCGCAGCACACACTCGCAGGTATTCCGGATCTGCAAACCCGCTTATGTCATTACCCATCACCGCCCCCGCTCGGAGACACTCGGACACAACCGATGCGCGCCACGTATCGACCGAAATCGGAACATCAAAGCGCTGTGCAATCGCTTCAACGGCGGGAACCACTCTGTCCAGTTCTTCGGCTTCGCTCACCTCATCACCCGGGCCCGCCTTGACCCCTCCGATATCGAGCAGGTCTGCACCATCGACGACGAGTTGTTCGGCCTTCTCGAGAAACTGGTCGAAGCCGAAATAGCCACCTTGGTCATAGAACGAATCAGGTGTGCGGTTCAGAATCCCCATCACGAGCGCCCGCTCCGAGACGTCGTGGACTCGGTCTCCAAGCGCCAACTTCGTCTGGAGCGGTTGCATCAGACGAACCTACACCCGCCTCACCGTAACCCGGAGAACCAGAAACCGGAGAACCGTAACCCGGAGAACCAGTACCCAGAGCGTCAGTACCCGGGACGATCACCTCCACACTCAGCTTCGGCGTCACGGCGAGCACATCCACCACCATGGCACCCAATACCGCCGAATCGCCCAACTCGACAATCTCCGTGGTTGCGACGTTCGCCAGGGCAACCGCCTGGGCCTGTTCACCCACCCAGATGAACGACACGGGAATCCGTTGGGGGATCCCGGGCACAACCGCCGTAACTGTTCGGCTTGCACTTGCAACGACGACCAGGTCAAGTCGATCCACATCCGCTTCATGAAGAGCTGACAGGACACGCTGGGTGTCTGCCCGACCATCGAGCACGAGCACACTCGACCACACACCATCGGGCCCGGGCGCTCTCCAGAGAACGGCACCAACCGCAATATCGACTCCTCCCGCTGTGGCCGGCACTCCCCCGCCCGGCAGCACCACAACCAGAGCCAACGTCGCCAGAGTCGAGACGACTGCCAAGACCGTGCGCCCCTTGCGCCTCGAAGCAATTACACAGCCCGTACCCACACCCAGAATTACCAAACCGCTGATGCCCAGCCGCCCCAGCGGAGCCGCGGCCGACCAGCGCGCCACGGAGTTGATCCACCACAGGCCGGTTGCCGTCGGGAGGTGCAGAACCGCCGCAAGCCACCGCGGCGCCAGCCCGGCGACGATACCGGCGGCCATGCCCCATCCCATTACAAAGCCGGCCACGGGTTGTGTCAGCAGGTTTGCCACAAGAGTCACCACGGGCACTCCGTTGGTGAGTTGCAGCAACACCGGCGACACTCCGAGTTGGGCGCCAAGCGTCACCCCGAGGGCGTGTGCAAGGCCGCGTGGGCCCGGCAACGCGTCGGATATGGGCCGGGCGAGAAACACGATGCCAACGCACGCTGCCACCGACAGGGCAAACCCCATTGATTCCACCAGCAACGGGTCCACCAACAGCAGGACGACGATTGCCGATGCCAGGAGCCGCACCGATGTCTGCGGTCGACCCAGCATCGTTCCAGCGGCGGCCAGTCCGGCCATCACTGTTGCCCGCAGAACCGATGGCTCCATGCGTGTCACCAGAGCAAAGAAAACGAGCACCAAGATCGTCACCGCAAGGCGACTCCGCAGGCCCAGCCTGGCCAGCAGTGGCGACATCACGACGAGCACAAATGCCACGTTCGAACCCGAGACGACCAACAGGTGGGAAAGTCCGGCCTGGCGAAAGTCCTCGGCCACCAACGGGTCCTGTCCGCGGGTGTCACCCAGCACGAAACCGCCAAACAGAGGCCGGAGGCGTTCCGGAAGCTGGCGGGCACCACGCATGAGGACGCCCCGGAAGCCATTTGCCAAACGAGAGGCCAGGTTTCCCGGCGACCAGGCCACGACCTCATCGACGACAATCCGGCCGTGCAGGTGCCTTGAAGCTCTCCACGAATTTGGCTCGACAGCGTTGGTTTGGCCCCTGAGCACCACGCGCTCACCCGCGGAGCGAGCTTCGAGGGCTACTCCAGGTTTTCCGCGTGCCCAGATGTCATAACGATGTCCGTCCAAGCGGACTTCTGCTCGCACCGCTCCCATTGCCCTGACCGGATCTGTGACGAGGGTGACCTCGTCCGCAACAGCACTGGATCCGGTGGATTCGAGACCGGCCCATGACCGAGCCGCCAGAGTGGAGCCCATCAACAGTCCGGCCACGACAATGAGAACCGGATGTCTATTGACGAGCGCCACCACAGCAAGGACCAATGCCGTCCAGAGAGGCACCGGCGCGGCCCAACGAGCACCAAGGGCAAGAGCGGCCGCCAACGCAACGATCACCGGGTCGCTCGGTGCGCCACCGGAATATCTGCGTCGTGCCGCAATGAACGGCTCGGACATCACGACGAGTCCGGGCTCAGACGGTCACAAGACTACGGATTGCTTCCAGCTTCGCGGGCCCGATACCTCGAACCTCCAGAAGTCCGTCCACGCTGGCGAAAGGGCCATGAGTGCTTCGGTGGTCGACAATTGCCCCTGCCGTTGCCGGACCCACGCCAGGCAGAGTGTCGAGTTGTTCTGCCGTGGCGGAGTTGAGGTTCAAAGGGTTCGAAGCACTCGGTTCAGATGACCCGGATATCGAACCCCCCGAACCTGACGCACCTTCAGCCCCAACGGCCGAGGGAACATCGGTCTCGCCGACACGGGGAACGTAGAGACGCTCACCGTCGCTCAGTGGTGCTGCCAAGTTGATGCGATCGACGTCTGCGTCCGACGCCAAACCCCCGGCGGCGTCGATCAGGTCTGCCACTCGCGGCGCACCGGTCAACCGGTACAGGCCGGGGGTGACCACCGCTCCGGCCGCATGAACTGCCACCTCCACCGGCTTTGTCGTGGTGGTCGCCATTGGAATCGAGGTGAGTCCGGGTGTGCTTCCTGACCCGATCCCGACAGCGGAGTTGGCCGGTGCAGTCATACGCAGCGATGATGGTTGCAGGTTGCGGGCGGCCGTATTTCGCACGATCAGAAATGCACCTCCACCGACCACAAGCGTCACCAGAAGGAACGCTCCAGCCATGAACGACAGCGTTCGAGTCCGCGACGGCTCTCCAGGTAGTCGCCCGTACAAATCAATGGGCAAACCTAGGCGCACCGCTAGGTGCTCGCGGATCAGGGCGAAACGGTGCGCCCAGTAACTCGGAACCGGTGCTCGCAACCTCTCGAGCGGATCAGCCTCAGGCAAATCCAGTTTGGGCGCGACATCGTCGCCCTCTTCGTCCAACAGGTCCGACACAGGCCCCCCCTCGCTACAACATCCATCATGGGATGACACCAAGCAGGGGGAAGCCCAACGAGCCTACATGCGAGAAGACCTCGACGAAACTGTCAATTTCAGTAGAGCCGAGCGGTCAAAGCCTTGCGGTACTTAGGGGTACGCGGGTCATCCGGCCCCAGCAGTTCGAGCAGGTCCACGAACTCCTGGCGGGCATCGTCGTCGTCCTTGACTCGCTCGAGGAGCTCTTCGAGCTTGGCTTCCACATCGCCTTCGAGGTCGCTTCCACTGCGGGCAAGAGCAGCAATCCTGCGGGTCGCCGCCGACTCCGGAATGCGATCGATCAGTTCAATTGCCTCATCACCGCGATCTGAGTCGACCAGCAGTTCCGCCAACGCAACGATCACGTTCTCGTTGTCCGCCGCAATTTCCAGAGCGGCCCGCAGCGAATCTTCATCACCCGCTTCCAGCAACGCCGCCACCTCGGTGTCGGCCTCCGAGGGAGCCAGCTTGGCTACAAAATCCGCAACCGCCGATTCAGGTTGAGCACCTACGAACCCGTCCACCACCTTGCCATCGACCATTGCGTACACGGCGGGAATTCCCTGCACCTGAAACGCCTGAGAGACACCCGGGTTTTCATCCACGTTCACCTTGGCGAGCACAACTGCGCCATCGGTTGCATCGATGACCTTCTCGAGGATCGGTCCGAGGGTTCGACACGGTCCACACCAAGGGGCCCATAGGTCCACAACCACGGGGGTCTCACTCGACCTCTGTACTACATCTGCCTCAAACGTTGCATCGGTGACGTCGATCATGGCCTCAAGGATAGGAGCAGCGGTCTCCATCCCGGTAGCGTTGGTGACCCGAAGCTGTGCCGTCCAGGGAGGCATCATGGATCAGTTGTTCGAGTTGCTCGAGCGACCCGAACTCGAAGCACCCGTGCTCGTTCTGGGGCTCGACGGGTGGATCGATGCCGGCTTGGGCGCGTCCACGGCACTGTCCACGATCTTTGAAACAACCGAGACGACCACGGTTGCCACCTTCGACACGGACACGCTGTTAGACCATCGTGCCCGACGCCCCACAGCGCATTTGAACGACGGCGTCAATACCGGTCTCACCTGGCCCGAACTCGAGCTCCGGGCAGGAACCGACAGTGACGGGAAAGACGTCCTATTTCTCACCGGAGCAGAACCCGACCACTATTGGCGGGCGTTTTCCAGAGCGGTTGTAGACCTCGCCCTCGACTTCGACACCCGGCTCGTCGTCGGCCTGGGCGCGTACCCGGCTCCGACGCCGCACACCCGCCCGACCCAGGTTGTCGCCACGGCAACCGAACGCGACCTTGCCGATGCAGTGGGCTTCATTCACGGACAACTCGATGTCCCCGCTGGCGTGCATGCCGCCATCGAGCGAACGTGTGCCGACCATGGCCTGCCCGCCGTGGGCATATGGGCGCAGGTCCCCCACTACACAACTGCCATGCCGTATCCGGCTGCATCACTGGCGCTCATCGAAGCCCTACCAAAGGTCGCAGGGCTCCACTTCTCCACCATGGGGCTGTCAACCGAGGCGATAACCACCCGCGAACGACTCGACACTCTTGTTTCGAACAGCGATGAACACATGGCCATGGTTCAACAACTCGAAGAGCACGTGGATTCGCTCAGCCAGGCCGAAAGCGAAGGGCTCATCTCGGGCGACGACATCGCCGCCGAGTTCGAGAAGTACCTCCGCGACCAAGGCCTTTGACCCGAGCTTCTACCGGCACCCGGATCTGGTCCCAACCACGGGTCGTCACACGACGATGTTCACCAGCTTGGGGGCACGCACAACGAGCTTGCGTGGCTCGCTGTCGCCCAGATGCGTGCGCACCTTCTCGCTGGTCAAGGCAATGCGCTGAGCCTCTGTCTCACCAGTGTCGGCGGGTACCTCGATGCGGTCGCGCACCTTGCCATTGACCTGGACGATCATGGTCACGGTCTCGGTGGCGAGCAGCGACTGGTCGGCTATCGGCCAACTCTGTTCGTGGATGTGCTGGCCGTCATGGCGTCTCGACCACAGTTCGGCGGTGACGTGCGGTGCCATGGGTGCCATCAACAACAGGAGCCCATCGAGGGCTGAGGCAAACGTCTGCGCTCGCATCCCTTCGTCGGACTGCGCATAGCGGTAGAGCACGTTGGTGAACTCCATAAAAGCCGCCACGGCCGTGTTGTACGACCAGCGTTCATACTCGTCAGTGACCCTTGCGATCATGCGGTGGGTTGCCCGTTCGATTTCAGTGTCTTCGGACGTCGGGGCACGATCCACCCCATCTCCACCAATCTCACCCGTGGCCAGGCGCCAGAGCCGCTGCAAGAACCGGGAACAACCGTCTATCCCCACACCCTCCCAATCGACATCGTCCTGCGGCGGGCCCACGAACAGGTGGGCCAAACGAAGAGCGTCGGCACCTTCACGGTCCAGAATCTCCTCCGGAGCGACCAGGTTGCCTTTCGACTTGGACATCTTGTCGCCGCCGAGACGGATCATCCCCTGGGTGAACAGCGCCTTGA
>CAYQFM010000057.1:0-4668 GCA_964416735.1 uncultured Iamiaceae bacterium
GTTCCAGTAGGCGGGGTTTCGAAGATTCGATCTCGTTGATGAGCATTCTCTTGAGTAGTTGGTCACCGAACGATCCTCCGTAGTGGAGGTTCATCGTCAACGTGCATCCGGGTGTGGACTCATCATTTGTCTCGACATCGGCGCGAAGGACCCATTCTGAATGGTCGCGGCCGTCGAGTTCTACGCGCTCGAATACCACCTGATGGGGCACCGCTAGTGAGGTCCGGACCATGCGCAACCGTTTCGATCGAGCAAGAGGTCCGATCTTCCCTTTCAACTCGACGTTCCAAGCGGTGTCGCCTAGGCGTTCAACCCTCGGAAGGATTGAGAGCCAAGACGGGTAGTTGTCCAGGTTGGCGATGACCTCGAACACGACGGACGACTCGAACGGAGCTGTCATGGTGGCGACCACATCCACACTGCCATTGTGGCGCACTGGCTCCTGTGCCCTGAGATCGAAGTGACAAATGCGTCATTACACCTCTGGCAACTCATGCACCGGGTACCGTCGTGTCCGTGCCTGGGAGACGTGTACACATGACCGCCCGGATTGTTTCGGCGGCGGTTGTCGCACTGTTTCTGGGCTCGGCTATGTCGTGTACGTCCAGCTCGATCGACGACAATGCCACGGCCACAACCAAAGTCACGGTTGCCGGTGGTAGCGGAAGCAGTGGCGACGAGGTGACCGATGGAACTGTTCAATGGTCCACGGATACCAGCGTGCCCTCTGGCGATGCTGTGTACCTGGTGGCGGATTGGGAGATCGAGATCGGCGATTTCGTCAGATCGGTTCCGGATGGACAAACCGGGATTCCTGACGGCGTGATCTGCGAAGGAAAGATAAGGCTTTCCATCCGGGTCGATGGGACCTTCAGACAATCGGGCAGGCCGAAATGTGAACAGGACAAGGGATTCCGGAATGCCGAGATCAAGTCGACCGGTAACTGGAGGATCGCCGGACAGCGGATCGAGTTCTACGACGAGGAGAGCAAGGGTCAGATCTACCTGATCAAAGGAATCGAGCCGTTCACGCCAGGGGTGAGAGATGGAATTGCAGCATTTTCGATCGACGGAGACACCTTGAGTCTGACTGTCGAGGAAGGCCCTGAAGCCGCCACGGTCACGCGGTGGAAGTACGCCGACCCGGAGTGACCGTCGGGTCAGTCCGTGACGGTTGTGACGCAGTTGGCATCACCCGCAATGCGTGAAGCTTCCGTCTCGGCCTTCACGTCGCCATGCAGAACAGCCAGCATTCCCTGGACCATTCCCCGATCCACCGCGCAGAGGATGGGGTTGGCTATGACGATGTCCCCGAAGGGGCAATTGGACGAAATCAGGCTGACCTTGTCGCCATCCGCTTCGGCGTGTGCTGCGAACCCGTGAGCGGTCAGGGCATCGGCAACAGCCTGGAGAGCGCTTTGGAATGACTGGCGCTGTTCGCTCGGTGTTCCCAACGATTCGCCCATGGCCCGACCGAACTCACGCCCTACCTGTTCAGCCATGGCGGTGGCTTCTTCAACGGGGATCAGACCCAGAGCACGCTGGAGCAACGTAATCAACAGGTCATCGTGGCGCACGGGGATCTCGATGGGCATTGTCGGATCCGATGCCTTGTAATGCTTTGAAGGACGTCCTGCACCAGCCTGACCGTGGCGGGCGACCTCGACCGAGAGGTAGCCACCGGCGGCGAGTTTGTCGAGGTGGTGTCGGGCCACATTCGGATGGAGGTCGAATCGTTTCGCAACCTCGGTGGCTGTGATGCCCTCGTCGCTTTCCCTCACGTAGAGGTAGATCTCGCGACGTGTTGTGTCTCCGAATGCAGAAGTGATCGCGGTCACGGCCGAGTTGAACTCGGTGGGTGAGAACCCGTCCGGGCTGGTCGTGGCGTGGTCCACGTCGGTATTCTACCTATGGTGATAGGAGAAATTCATCACCTGCTTGTTCCAGCGGTCACCGCAGGATCAGCGAGCGTGAGCGAAGTGGCGATCAACGACACACATGGAGCATGAAATGGCCGTTACCGAAGCAGATGTGATCGAGGCCCTCCGCCCGGTCCAGGATCCGGAACTGTTCCGCAGCATCGTGGATCTGAACATGGTTCGTAACGTCCGGGTCGAGGGTGACACAGTGTCGCTCCAGATTGCACTGACCATCGCCGGTTGTCCGCTCAAAGACGAGATCAACCGTCGGGTCCGGGGCGCGCTGGTGGAGTTGGATGGAATCGAGAAGGTCGACATCGACTTCACGACGATGACCGAAGAGGAGAGGGCCTGGGTGCGCCAGATGCTCCACGGCGATCCCTCCGCCACTGCCGGATCCAATCCGTCGGTGGGCCATTCCGAAGGCCGCCTTATTCCGTTCGCGGACCCCGCCAGCCGGACCAGGGTGTTGTTGATCGCCTCCGGAAAGGGCGGCGTCGGCAAGTCGTCGGTGACGGTCAACCTTGGGATCGCTCTTGCTCAGCGAGGCCGATCGGTGGCCGTGGTGGACGCCGATGTGTGGGGTTTCTCCATTCCCCGGATGCTCGGTGTGGACCGGCCTCCCACGGTTATCGATCAGATGCTCGTGCCGCCCGAGGTGCACGGTGTGCGGTGCATATCGATGGGCTTCTTCGTCGAGGAGGAGCGTCCGGTCATCTGGCGTGGGCCGATGCTGCACAAGGCGCTTGAGCAGTTTTTGACCGACGTCTATTGGGATGAACCCGACTATCTGGTCATCGACCTACCGCCGGGTACCGGTGACGTGTCCATCTCGCTGGCGCAGTTCCTGCCCCGCAGCGAGGTCTACGTGGTGACCACACCTCAACCTGCGGCACAACGTGTTGCACAGCGTGCGGCGTTCATGTCGGAGAAGGTTCATCTTGACTTCAAGGGCGTCATAGAGAACATGTCATGGTTCACCGGTGATGACGGCAAACGTTATGAACTGTTCGGTGCCGGTGGCGGCGCTGCACTTGCCGAAGCAACCGGGACGCCGCTGTTGGCGCAGATCCCTCTGATTCCTGCTCTGCGGGAAGGTTCGGATGCTGGCCGTCCGATCGTGGCGGTTGATCCTGACAGTGAAGCGACAGCCGCCTTCCACCTGCTTGCCGAGCGGATTGATGTGGAGTTGGCGCCCACTCGTCGGCATCATCCCGAACTCCGCTTGGCCTGAGGTTGTTGAGGTTCGCATACCATGTGGCCTTCGGGCCCCGTAGCCATGGTCCCGTGTTCACGCAGTGTTCACACAACGAAGATGTTCACACCACGAGGGTGTTCACGTCATGAGGAGGACCCAATGGACGTTCGTATCGGCGTCGTACAGGCAATGAAGGAAATCGAGATCGAACTGCCGACCGATGCGGACCAGAAGAAGGTGCGGAAAGAAGTCGACGGCGTACTGGCCGATGAGGATTCGACGCTCTGGTTGACAGATCGTCATGGACGCCAGATCGGCGTTCCATCCCGCCGGATCGCCTACGTGGAGATCGGGACCCAAGACCACGATCGCCACATCGGCTTCGGCGCGTAGAGCCCGTCGGGGCTGACCCGGAGAGCGTGAAATGGCCGACCGTGGGGTTGATCTGCTGGATCGGCGGCTCGTCTTTGTCACTGGAAAAGGCGGCGTCGGCAAGACGAGCGTTGCCGCGGCACTGGGCCTGCTCGCTGCCAATCGGGGCAAGCGCACCCTTGTCTGCGAAATCGATGCGAAGGGCAACCTTGCGGATTTCTTCGAGGAGAGCAGCAACACCTTTCAACCGAAAGAGCTGAGCCCGGGCCTCTTCGGAATGGTGATGGACACCGAGGAGTCGTTGAAGGAGTACCTGAAACTCCAGTTGCGCATTCCTTTGCTGACCCGCATTGGACCGCTGGCCCGCAGTCTGGATTTCGTGGCGACGGCGGCTCCCGGCGTGAAAGAGATTCTCACGGTGGGAAAGCTCTGTTACGAGGTGCGGGAGCGCAACTACGACCTCGTCGTGGTCGACGCTCCGGCAACCGGTCATGTGGTCGGTCAGCTCATGGCCCCCCAGGCCATCAATGAAATGGTCAAGGTGGGTCGCATCCAGGATCAGACCAGGTGGATGACCGACATGCTCTCGGACCCCAAGGTCACCGGAACCGTCATCGTATGCACCCCCGAAGAGATGCCGGTGACCGAGACCCTCGAATTGGTGGAACGGATCCGAAGCGAGACGAAGGTCGACCTGGCCGGCGTGGTAGTCAACAAGGTGCTTCCCGAACTTTTCGGCCGTGGTGAGGAGGAGATATTCAACCGGTTGCGTGAACCCAGGATCACCGCTGGATTGGAAGAACTGGCAGGTGCCCCGGTGGACGATGTTCTTACAGCGGCAAAGCTGGCCGTAACACTCCGCCGCACCCGGGCAGGGCACATCAACCGCCTGCGTTCAGGGGTTCCGGACGACCTCGATCTCTTGTACGTCCCGTTCCTGTTCACCAAGACGCACGGGGTCCGCGCAACCCGCAGTGTTGCGGAAGCGCTCGGTGCGGAGTTGGGGTACTGATGGCCAGACGTCCGCGCCCAAAGCCGAAGGGCACCTTGGAGCAGTTGGTTGCAGCCAAGGAGATCGTCATCACATGCGGGTCGGGTGGTGTCGGCAAGACCACGATGGCAGCGGCAATGGGCGCCATGGCGGCAACCCACACGGGTGGAAAGGTGCTGGTGCTCACC
>CAYQFM010000057.1:4678-11424 GCA_964416735.1 uncultured Iamiaceae bacterium
CGGCTGGCAAATGCCCTGGGTCTGGAGGAGTTCGGAAACACAGAGACCCGGGTGCCCGACGAGTTGTTCCGGGCAGCAGGAGTTGAACCACTGGGCGAACTCTGGGCGGCGATGCTCGACACCAAAGAGTCTTGGGACGACCTGATCAGGACCCACTCACCGGATGAGGGCACCCGTGACGAGATCCTGGCCAACCCCCTGTACCGCAACATCACGGGCAAGTTCGGTCAGAGTCACGACTACATCGCGATGGAGCGTCTTTACGAGATCCATTCTTCGGGTCGTTTTGACCTGATCATCGTCGACACTCCGCCGACCCGAAACGCCATTGATTTCCTCGAGGCACCCGAACGGATGGCCGAGTTCTTCTCGAGTCGCCTGTTGCGATGGCTCATAACCCCGTATCGATCGCGGTTGGTGAATGCAGCATCGCGGCCCTTCTACAGCATCGCAGACCGCATTTTGGGGTCACAGTTCCTAGAGGACATTGCAAGGTTCTTCATTCTCTTCCAGTCCATGTACGACGGCTTCGTGGAACGTGCCCAGGCGGTGACGCGCACCCTCTCAGATCGTCGGACGACATTTGTAGTGGTCAGCACCCTCGAACAGGCCCCGGTCAGGGAGGCCGAGTTCTTCATTTCCGCGCTGGGCGACCGTGGGTTCCACTTGGGTGCGCTGGTGCTGAACAAGGTGCTCCCGCCGTATTTTTTGGATTCGGATGCAAACGACGCCGCAATGGCAATGGTGCGTGATGCGGCGGCGATTGCTGATGGAATGACCGGATTGGTCGATCCCCCTGCCGATGTGGATCCTGTCGACCATGTTGCCCGGATTGCACGCGTGGTGCGTGAGGTGGGCGAGAGCTTCCTCAACTACAGGGTGGTGGCCACTCGCGAGGCTGAGCAGCAGAGGGTCCTGGAGGTGACGCCGGATGTGGTGACAAGCGCGCCGTATTTCGAAACCGACATCTTCGACCTCGAAGGCCTGCTTGCCATGGGTGCCCGTATCTGGCGTTGATCCATATCCGGGAACCGGACTGGGTCACCCGTCAGGGTGGCGGATGACCATAGGAATCATCTATCCCGAATGGGTCCAAAGCACTATGATTGACCCCATGACTGGTCTGTTCAGGCGTGGCCGGGAATCAAAGACTCCTAAGTTGCAACCGACAACGGAGGAGATCATGGACGAGATGCTCGAGCATCTACCCTCAGGGCCTATTGAATGGGGTATCCCGACCCGCTGCCCTATGTGTGACGCTTGGGGTTACATCGACCGTCTCGATCTGGTCGACAGGGCAATGCTTCTGCACTGCCCGAGCTGTATGTTCCGATGGGAGATCACCGAGGAACAGATCGACGCCGTCAAAGAGCGAGAAGCTGCGGAGTCCGCCAACTCCTGAGCGTTGCCTGCTTACGAGGCCTTACGCTTCTCGGCCAACCACTGGCGGCGGATCTTGCGGCGTTCCTCTTCCGACGTCCCACCCCAGATGCCCGAGTCCTGATTTGTGGTCAGTGCGAACTCCAGGCAGGATTCACGCACCTCACACTGGGCACAGACTGCCTTGGCGTTCTCGATTTGCTCAATCGCCGGGCCGGTCGTACCAACCGGAAAGAAGAGGTCGGGATCGGTGTCGCGACATGCTGCGAGGTCACGCCAGTCGTCTGATGTCGCGGCAAGTGCATCAACCGATGTGAGAGCCACAATTCCTCCAAGATTCACATCCCACGACGTCCTGAATGACAATCGTGAAGTTATTCACATGCCACCGCGCTGGAATAGTGAAGGCGTGTGGCTGGGACCTGATGACCGTACCCATTTGAGAATGCCGTTTCAAGGGTTTTCTCGGTTGGTGTGTCGAAGTTCACTGTAACTGAGGTCGGCTCAGGGGATCACGAGCCCGAGAACTCCGGGTTCGTGGAGCACCCGGAGTTCGGTGGTTTCCCCCATGTGCTCGCCGTCGACCTGGTACGGGAACGGACCGTGCCCGGACACCGTGAAAGCCGACAGGTCGCTTCGGTAGTCGACATGCCGGTTGCGTGTGAGGCCCCGTGTGCCAATGAGAGCGGAGCCGAGGACCCCCGCGACAGCTGGAAGGCTGAGCGACCGCATGGTTGCCAAGGCCAAACCGGCGTCGAGGTGGGCATCGGGTGCGATGTTGAGCGGCCTCGAACCTATGAAGGTGTAGGGGTTTGTGTTGAGACACATTGCGAAGTACGCATCGTCGACAACCGACCCGTCGTCGTAATGGACTGCGAACCTGGGCCGGGAGTGGTCGTAGTGCCTGACATACGTGTCGATGGCGCACCAGACGAACCATGCGTGGCTGGCGAGCCGTTTCATCGATGACTTCCGCTCAACCCGCCCGACCACCGCGGCGTCGAAACCCAAGCCCACGTTGAACAAGAAATAACGACCGTTGACCGACCCCAGGCCGACACGACGAATGGCATTGCGCGCCAGCGCGTCCAGTAGGGCTCCCGTGGCCTCCACTGGATTGTCAGGGAGGCCGATTGTCCGAGCGAAGACGTTTGTCGAGCCACCCGGGAGCACCGCGAGAGCGGTCTGCGACCCGGCGATGCCGTTTGCCGCTTCGTTCAAGGTGCCGTCACCACCCAAGGCGACAACAACATCGACGCCGTTCGACGCGGCGCCGCGAGCCAGTCGTGTGGCATGCCCGGGGCGGCTCGTCTCGGCCGTCGTCACCTCGTGGTCGGCGGAAAGTGCCTTGCGTATCACCACCTGCGTGCGTGCGGTCACCGAGGAAGCCGACGAATTGACCACGAGCAGGATTCGCATTGTCCGCGGACCGTAGCAGCCTCCGGATGGATTTGGTCGAGCGACCGGAGGCGGACAGAATCGAAACATGAACATCGTCGTGTGCGTAAAGCAGATCCCGGACCCGGCTGACCCGGGTGCGCTGGATCCAACAACGAAGACGCTGAAGCGGGATGTGAAGCTGATTCTCGACGAATCCGATTCCTACGGCGTCGAGATGGCTCTTCAACTCGTTGATGCCGCGGGCGGAGGCGAGGTCACCCTCGTCTCCATGGCGCCGAACAGTGAGACCAGTGGTCTGCGTACCGCCCTCGCCATGGGTGCATCCAAGGCAATCCTGATCAGTGACCCAGCCCTGTCGGGCAGTGATGCACTGGGCACGGCCAAGGTGCTGTCAGCGGCGATAAAACGTGTGGAGGGCGCTGACCTCATTCTCACGGCCACCGAGTCGAGTGACGGTTACACCGGAACGGTTCCCGAGCAGATCGCAGGGTTGCTGGATCTTCCGTCGATCACCTTTGCCAAGAAGGTTTCTCTGGAATCCGGCACCGTCAAGGTGCAGCGCCAGACCGATGAGGGCTTCGACGAGGTCGAGTGCCCAACCCCCGCAGTGGTTTCGGTGACCGCAGGGGTGGTCGAGCCCCGGTACCCGTCGTTCAAGGGCATCATGGCCGCCAAGAGCAAGCCCGTCGACGAGGTGACGGTCTCGGATCTCGGTCTCGATGCATCGCAGGTTGGTTGGGCCGGATCGGGCCAGGAGATCATCAGCATCGAAGCAGCGCCCACCCGTGAAGCTGGTGAGGTCATCGAGGACGACGGTGAGGGCTTTGCAAAGATCGTTGCGTTCCTCGAGAACGCCAAGGTCATCTAGGAGGCCACGGAACAATGACACTCTCGAAGATTTGGGTTCTAGCCGAGGCCAATGACGGCAAGGTTTCGACCACCACCCTCGAACTGTTGACCAAGGCACGTGAGCTTGCCGGTTCGGTTGAAGCCGTCTACGCGGGCGCTGATGCGGATGCGGTGGCCGCTCAACTGGGGGAGCACGGGGCAACCAAGGTGCTGACAACCGGCGATCTGGGTGGTGCGTTGCCGGGTGTTCCGGTAGCAGCCGCCATTGCAGGCCAGGTCGAGGCAGGGAATGCCCCCGACGCAATTCTCATGGCCACGAGTTACGCCGGCCGTGACATCGCCGGTCGCCTCTCTGTGAAGCTGGATCGCACCGTCATCACCAACAACGTCGATCTCTCTGTCGACGGAAGCACGCTTGTGTGCACCGAGCCCGCATTTGGTGGCTCAACCGATGTGAAGACCAAGTTCACGGGTTCCGGTCCGTTCATCGTTCTCGTCCGACCGAAGTCGTTTGCGGCAGAACCCTCTGGTGGCGGTGCCGCCGGTGTGGAGACCATTGCCGTTCCCGATACCGGAGCGGCGGGCACGGCCCGGGTCACCAACCGTCACGTCGAAGAGCGTGAAGGGCCGTCTCTCGACGATGCCAACGTCGTCGTCTCCGGCGGTCGTGGTTTGGGCGAGCAGGAGAGCTACGAGATGATCGAGGAACTCGCCAAGCTCCTTGGCGGAGCGCCCGGCGCATCGCGAGCGATCGTCGACGCCGGCTGGGTGCCCTACAGCTACCAGGTCGGACAGACAGGCAAGGTCGTGAAGCCGGCGGTGTACATCGCTGCCGGCATCTCCGGTGCAACCCAGCACATGGTGGGCATGAAGGGATCCAAGACCATCATTGCCATCAACAAGGATGCGGAAGCCCCGATCTTCTCGGTGAGCGACCTCGGAATTGTCGGTGACGTGAAGAAGGTGTTGCCTGCGCTGATAGAGGCACTCAAGTCACGCTGAGCCCAAACAGCCGTAACCCGAACAGTCCTGACCCGAAGAGTCCCTCTCTGATGTCGGAGGGGGACTCTCTCGCGCGGATTGCCGAAGAAGTTGCGGCATGCCGTGCGTGTCCACGTCTGGTGGAGTGGCGAGAGAAGGTTGCCACCGAGAAACGAGCGGCATTCCGGGACGAAACGTACTGGGGTCGTGGGGTGCCCGGGTTCGGTGACCCCAATGCCGTCGTGCTGGTCGTCGGGCTTGCGCCCGCTGCACACGGTGCGAACCGAACCGGCAGGATGTTCACCGGTGATCGCTCCGGAGACTTCCTGTATCGGTCGATGTGGCGCACCGGCTTTGCCAATCAAGCGACGAGTCACCATATCGACGACGGACTCAAACTGACCGGCGCCTACATCACTGCTCCCGTCAAGTGCGCACCACCGGCCAACAAGCCCACGCGAGAAGAGCGAGCGAACTGCAGAGGGTTCCTCGTGCGTGAGTTGGCGTTACTGCCCAACGTGAAGGTGGTGATTGCACTCGGGCGAATTGCCTACGAGACCGTCACGTCGGAGTTCGGGCTGCGACCCAGACCACCATTTGGACACGGAGCTGAGATCGCACTGGGGGATGGTCGGACCATGCTGTGCTCGTACCACGTGAGCCAACAGAACACCTTTACCGGTCGCCTCACGGAGGAGATGTTCGACGGGATCTGGCTACGCGCCCGCGAGTTGGCGGGTCTGGAGACCTATACGCCTGGGTGAAATGGCCCAGTTTCGGCGCGGCTGCAGTGGGGCGTATGACTCATTACCGTCGTAAATGGTCCGTTTGCCTCACGCACATTTCCCGTCGATGAGCGATGAATACTGCGTGGAAACCATGCGACAGACCCTTCCGACCAGCCCGGTTGCCCCAGTTGCGGTGGCACCTCGTGGACCGCGTGGGTTGTGGGACGCGCTGGTGGCGGTATCCGGTGGCGCACCGGCACCTGTCGAGGTCGGAGGCGGAGAAGCGCACTTGGCGTACTTGGCACGTTTGTCGGGAACAACCGCCGATTGCGGGCATGGTGGTAACGGGCATGGTGGCGCCTATGTCATCGACCTGGCCGGATTCCGGACCCGCCGTCACTGTCGGGCCAGCTGAGCTCTGACATTTCTGCAATTCCACCCGGTACGGCTAGCGTGCCCCGTGCATGATCGTTGAGAAGACCGCACGACGTGGAAGCCGATCCGTCTGGTTTGTGGCCGCTGTTGCTGCGCTCGGCCTGGTAGCCGGGTGTGCACAGAGCAACACCCCCACGGGCTACGACGAGGTGACCCGTAAGAACTTCATCGAGGGTTGCATGGGTGAGGGTACGGACCTTCCCGGCGCCAGCGAACAGACATGTGTATGCGCATACGACTGGATTTCACAGAACGTCCCGTTCGATTCGCAGACGAGGGCGTCGGTCGGCGACTATGCCGGCCCGGACTTTGTGGACCTCGACAAGACGCTGCGTGAATCGCCCGAGGAGTTCCCAGAGGAGATAACGAAGGCGATCTCCGAAGAGTGCCCTGGCTGGGGTGGGTCGGCCTCGAATGAAACGGATTCGACCGGGAGCGTCGGTCCGGTTGCTCCTGAGAAAGCGGATACCAGCGATACGACAGACGCTGGTCAGTCGGTTGATTCCGATGCGTCAGGCGCATCCGACACCACGGTGTGAACGACGAGCATCTCGGTGGCGACCCCGATGATTCGGAGGGCGATCTGGTCGCGGTCGATCGAGACAAGCGGTGTATTTCGCGGAAAAGAACAATTCTGATTGCGACGGGTGCGGTCACGGCGCTTGCCCTTGCTGTCGTTGTGGTTCTCGTGGTCTCGGGTCGACAAGAGCCTGATTATGGCGACGTCTCACGATCCCGCTTCATCGAGGCATGCACCGCCGACGGTGGAGAACCTGTGCGTGGGGCTTGCGAATGTATGTACGACGGGATCGTGGCGAACATCGCGTACGAACGCTTTGCGGAGGTTGACCGTGAACTTTCTGTTGGTGCGTCGTCGGATACGCCGGTCGAGTTGCCGGACGACATTGAATCGATCCGACGGGACTGCGTCGCTAGGTCCTGACCCGCAATCCTGGTTTCAGCCTTGTTTCA
>CAYQFM010000058.1:0-11380 GCA_964416735.1 uncultured Iamiaceae bacterium
CGATCACGACTTCGCTCGCTCGTGGTGGCGTGAACATCGTGATCGTGAAGACTTCGCGCCACCAGGATGTGGTTGCACACGAACTGTTGAATGCGGCGGTTACCGCCGCCGTCGAACTCGAATTAGACGATGACGCCACGTGATCAACGCTGCCGACAGATCCTGCAATGTGATTCGTCGAGTTGACCCGTTGGTTGGATCCGTAGGGTTGATCGTTCAGGGACGGACGATTGCTCCGAGAAGTGCCTGAAGTTTGGCGCGGGTCTCAGCCAACTCTGCATCAACATCCGAGTCGGCGACGATGCCCACCCCTGCCATCAGGTTCACCACGGTGCCCTCGATCTGGGCACAGCGAATGGCAACTGCCCACTCGCCGTCCCCGTTGGCGTCCACCCAGCCAACCGGACCCGAGTAGCAGCCGCGGTCGAGTTCTTCGAAGCGCTCGATGAGTTCCAATGCTCGTGGTCGCGGCGAGCCGCACACCGCAGGCGTCGGGTGAAGGGCGGTCATCAACTCGATGACCGAGGCCGGCGGTGATGACAAACGTCCCTCAACAAGCGTGGCGAGGTGGCGGACATTTGCCATGGTTACGAGAGACGGCTCGGCTTCTTCGTCGAGCCATGAGCACCAAGGCAGCAGCGTTTCGTGCACCATGTCGATTGTGTACCGGTGTTCGATCAGGTCCTTGGCCGAGGTCTTCAGATCGGCAGCAAGTTGTTCGTCCACGGCAGGGTCGTCACTGCGGGGTGCCGTGCCAGCCATCGGGTGCGACCTGACCGTGTCACCTTGGCGCGCTACCAGTAGTTCCGGGCTGGCGCCAACGAGGCCGTCGATGGCGTAGATCATGCACGACGGATATGTGGTGCGGAGGCGTTCCAGTAGGAGTCGGCGGGAGATGGGAATGTCGGTGATGATCTTGATCGAGCGAGCAAGGACCACCTTGTCCGCCTGTCGAGCCCTCAGTTCTGACCGTGCCGCGCCGAGTGCAGCGCACCATTCGCCGACCGGTCGTGACGGTTGTATTTCGAATCGGCCAGGTGACGGCGGTGACGTGACCTGGGTTGCAGATTCGAGGTTGGAAACGACCGTCATCGGGTCTGTGTTGCCGTCTGGGGAAACCGTGGTCACCCATGCCGAGCCGTTATCAGTCTGGGTGATGAGCACCTCTGGCACGACGATGTGACCCGGCTTGTCGGGGGTGAACGGTAGAGCACCCAGTGCCATTGGAGCACTGGTTGTGACGCTCTCTGGTTGGATCGTCCCGAGCGCTCGGGCAACCACCTCCGCGGCCGAAGCGGGGTCCGACCTTGGGATGTCGATCGTCATGGCGACGCCGGTACCCGCGAGCGTGAGACCGGGCCGCATCCAGACCAGACCCTGCTCGCCTACAAGCGCCAACACGTCGACTTCGGTCGGCAGCGGAGCGGTCCGGGCTACAAGGGGCGGTTTCACTGAGTCTTGAGTCTTGAGTCTTGGGTCGTCTTGGGTCTTGGGTCTTGGGTCTTGAGTCTTGTCTCTTGAGCACTACCAGCCGGGTCGAGCACGGGTGGCGGTGATCAACTGTGCGATTCCAGTGGACAGCATTCGGCGTTCGACGCGGACGAAACCAGCGCCCGTGAGAGTTTCGAGCATCTCTTTCGCTGGGGGGAGATATTCGACCGAGCGGGGCAGGTAGCGGTAGGCGGAGGCATCTGAAAGCAGACCGCCAATCCGCGGAACGACCTTTCCGAAGTAAATCTGGTGGCCCCAGTGCAGTAGTGGATTCTTCGGTTCAGCCACTTCGAGGAGCGCAATGCGGCCACCGGGTCGCACCACCCTGGCCAATTCTGAGAAGAAACCGCCGAGTTCCACGAAGTTGCGCAGGGCGAAGCCGCAGGTGGCCCCGTCAACCGAGGCATCGGGTAGCGGGAGTTGTAGGGCGTCGCCGTGCACCAATGGGGCACTTGTGCGTGCAGCGGCGAGCATTCCGAACGAGAGGTCGAAGCCCACCGGTTCCAGATGTTGTTTGGTGAGTTCACGACAGAGGTCCCCTGTTCCGCATGCCAGATCCACGACCAGGCTTCCGGGGCCGAGGCCCAGTTCACGAACCGTGCGACGGCGCCACCCCACGTCCATGCCCATGGTCATGATTCGGTTGACCAGGTCATAGCGCGGAGCGATCGTGTCGAACATCGAGCGGACAGCATGAACCTTGTCGTCGCCGGTGGGTAGCGAATCGGTGGATCTCCGGTGCGGATTGGAAGCTGGGGTGTCTGGCCGCATCGGAATCGAGCCTATGGGAGATCGCTTCGCAAGGGCTCATTGCACCACGGACTGGCTGCGGTCGATCTGGCCGCGGTCGATGTTTCTGCGATCGGTACCCGCGTGATCGGTTGTCATGAGATCGGAACTTATGCGTTAGGTGCTGTACTGCGGAGTCGACACGGAGGTCGTGCCGTAGAGTTGAAGCCATGTCTTCGGACCCGGTCGGTTCCTCCGATATCGGTTCGCCCGGTGTTGCTGATCCCGGTGTTGCTGATCCTGAGGTTGGGACTCCTGACGTCGGCCTTGTTGGCGTCAAGGTGAAGCCACGACTGCGAGGTGTCTCGCACCAGGGAGCCTTCTACGTTGCAGCGGTGATAGGGCCGTTACTCACTTGGGCTTCACCTGCCGGTACGACGCGTCTCGCAGTCGCCCTCTATTCCGTTTGCATGATCGGGCTCTTCGGTGTGAGTGCCCTGTTTCACCGGGTGACGTGGCAGCCAGCGGCTCGAAGGCGAATGCGCCGACTCGACCATTCGATGATCTTCCTGTTCATCGCCGGTACCTATACGCCGGTTGCGGGGCTCACGTTGGGTCGCACCCAGGCGACGGTGGTTCTCAGTCTCGTCTGGGCCGGTGCGCTCACCGGAATCATCGTAAAACTGCTCTGGTTGGATGCACCCAAGCCGGTGGCGGCGTCACTGTACGTCGGTGTGGGGTGGGTGGCGGTCATGGCGCTACCGGGTCTGTGGGTTGCCTTGGGAGTTGCAGGGTTCCTGCTTCTGGTGGGCGGTGGCGTGCTCTACACCATTGGGGCCATCGTCTATGCAACTCGCAGGCCGGATCCGGTGCCGGCGGTCTTTGGTTATCACGAGGTGTTCCACGCCTTCGTCATAGTCGCGGCACTTTGTCACCTCGCGGTCATCTATTTCTGGGTCGTTCCCAATGTCTGAGGATGTATATGTCTGAGGCTGGATATGCCCGACTTGGATATGTCCGACTTGGATATGTCTGACGGGGGCGGTCCACTGCGACCGCACTTCCACATAGGCCGCATTCCCGTACGCATCGAGCCGGCCTTCATCGTCGTTATCGCCATCCTCGGGCTTGATCCATACGACCTGAGGCCGGTTCGTATCTTTTCCTGGCTAGCGGTGGTGACGGTTTCTGTCCTGGTGCACGAACTCGGTCACGCTGTGGCATTCCGGGCGTACGGTCTCTCGCCTCGCATCACACTCCAGGGCTTCGGAGGACTCACTTCTGCCGAAGGTGCGTTGAGTCCGGGTCGCCACATCCTTGTAAGCCTCGCTGGGCCACTTGGAGCTCTTGTGCTTCTCGGTTTGTCGTCGTGGTGGCTGAAATCCACCGGTGACTACAGCGGCGATGCGGCATTGGTGCTGGGTCAGATCATGTGGGTGAACATTGGTTGGTCCCTGTTGAACCTCATGCCGATTCTTCCTCTCGACGGCGGTCATGTGGTCGAGTCGGTGCTCGAAATTGCAATTGGTGGGCGGGGACGTCGCATTGCCCGAATCATCTCCGTGGCGGTGGCGGGTGTCGTGGGAGTTCTGGCCATCGGAAGCGGGCTCATGTTCGGCGCCCTTCTGGCTGCGATGTTCCTTGGAATGAACCTGACCGAGTTGTCCAAGGTCAAGGCGGTTGAAGCGGCACGATCACTGGAGGACGCCCAGCGGGCACTTCTTGATCACCGTCCCGCGGAAGCGGATGCGATCATCGATCGGGTCATGGCCAAGAAGCCCTCGGGCTCGACTCTGCGGTGGGCGGCCGAGTTGTCGGCGTGGTCACGACTCTGGCAAGGCGACTCCTCCGGTGCAACGAAGATTTTGGAGCGCTATTCACACGCAGGTGCGCCGAGCGCCTGTTTTCGGGCGGCCGAGGCACTTGTTGCGGGCCGGATCGATGAAGGCGTCTCGGTGATGGCGTGGGCGTTCATGAACGATCCGAACGGGCCGGCGAAGAGTCTGGGTGCGGTGGCCGCTGCCGGAGTGGATCAGGCCGAAGCCGTCGCCACCGAACTCATGCTCATCGGCGGCACCGGCGGGACAGACGCGGCCCGATTGTTGGCGGCGCTCTTGGACTATGCCGGATATCACGTTGCTGCAGCCCGGGTCAGTGAGATTCAGAGATCGTTCGACTGACGCCCGACCGGTGACATCTAACCTCCCACCCCCCGACAACTGATGTGGAGCCGGAATCCGTATAGTGGTTTGGCAAGATCCAACCCCTGACGGCGAGGGGTGAAGACCGCGGGAGCGGTGGAAACAGGAGGTGACCGGTGCCCAATCCGGTATTGAGTCCACAGCGCTGGGAGTCCGAGACCGGCAACAGCGGTCAGGCTGGATGGGCCGCACCGACGGGGCTGGGCGGACAGGCCCAGCTGTTGGCAGATTCCGGTGGCGTGATGACGGTTGGGGGGACCGCAACAGCAACCGCAGTCCTGTTCGTCTTGAGCTTGGTGACCGGCGTATGGGGATGGTCTCAGGTTTCACAGTCGACCAGCCAGATCCTCCAACCCGATGGCACGTACCTCGAGGTGGTCAACACGCAGTTCCCCGGATGGCTTTTCCTTCCGGTGATCGGTGCTCTGGTGTTGGCGATGATCACGATCTTCAAACCCAAGCTCGCACGTGCCACAGCGCCGCTCTACGCACTTACCTACGGTGTGGCGTTGGGAGCCATTTCACACGCTTACAACCTCCAGTACGACGGAATCGTCCTTCAGGCCATCGCCGCCACATTTGCCGTCTTCACCGTGATGTGGTTGCTCTATGTGACCAGGATCATCAAGGTCACCAGGCGCTTCACATTGGCGCTCATGGCCGCCATGGGAGGCATCTTCCTGCTGTACATGGGCACATGGATAATGGCGCTGTTCGGAGTGAAGATGACCTTTTGGAACGAGCCGACACCCCTTGGAATAGGCATCAGCGTGGTGATCGTGATCGTTGCGGCGCTGAACCTTGCCGTCGATTTCAACTTCATCGAACAAGCCACCAAGGCGAGAGCTCCCAAGTACATGGAGTGGTACGGAGCCTTTGGCCTGATGGTCACCCTCATCTGGCTCTACCTCGAAATCCTCCGGCTCTTGGCTCTACTCAGGAACAACTGAGCGCAGGAATCACTGAGCACAGTAAAAACTGGATCGAGCAGCAACTGGACTGATCAGCGAGATGGAAGTGAGTGGTTGACATACCCATGGGGGTATGCTGTAAATGCGAACGGGCTTGTTGGAGAAGCCGGGTCTGTCGATCACGGTCAGATCTGTTTGAACAATTGAGAAGCGGCTCCCTGTACGGGGCCGATGATTGGGGAGGCACCGATATGGCGACAGTTGCACTGACCAAGGACTCATTCGAAGAGACGATCACGGGCAACGAGATCGTCCTTGTTGATTTCTGGGCGGAGTGGTGTGGTCCTTGCCGCATGTTCGGTCCCACTTTCGACAAGGTCTCGGAAGGCCACCCCGACATCGTCTTCGGTAAGGTGGACACCGAGGCCGAGCAGGCGCTGGGTCAAATGTTCCAGATCATGTCGATTCCAACGCTCATGGCCATCAAGGAGCAGATCGTCATCTTCTCCCAGGCTGGAGCACTGCCCGAAGAGGCGTTGGAGGATCTGATCACCAAGGTCCGTGAACTCGACATGGATCAGGTCCGCTCCGAGATCGCTGCCAATGGCGAGGTGCGTGAGGGCTGAGGCCACAGGCTTATCCGGCCTGCTCATTTCCATATTTCGGCTGCGCGACCACCACGATCGTGCAATGATCGGACCATGCTCGAACTGACCGGACGGCTGCTGGTCGCAACCCCGGTCATAGGCGATCCCAATTTTGAACGCACGGTCGTGTTGGTGCTTGAGCACAGCGACGACGGCACCATGGGCGTGGTCCTGAACCGCCCGAGTGATGTCGATGTGGTGGATCCGCTCCCGGAGTGGCAGCGTCTGGCTGCGTCGCCCCAGGTCGTATTCGTGGGCGGGCCCGTCGAACAGAGTGCCGCCATCGGCCTTGCCCGAGTGGCGTTTATGACCGAACCCGCAGACACGGCTAGCCCTGGTGCAAGTGGCGAAGACGATCTGGACGGGTTTCATGCGGTCGTCGGCACAATCGGAACTCTGGATCTCAGCCGCTCACCCGAGGACCTGGCTTCACCAATAGAACAGATCAGGGTCTTTGCCGGATATGCGGGATGGGGGCCCGATCAACTCGATTCGGAACTGGCTTCCGATGCCTGGGTTGTCATCGACATGCATTCGGACGACGTGCTTGGTGATGATCCTGAGGGTCTGTGGAGCTCGGTGCTGCGCCGTCAGGGTGGCGATCTGGCGCTCCTGTCTCTGTGTCCACTTGATCCGTCATTGAACTAACAGGTGTACCGGGTCGAAACCGCCTCGCTGACTTGGCCCATACGCAGTGGGTCGACACCTGCGCGGTGGGTTGGAGCGGATGACGTCGGCTAGAACGGGCCGGTGAAACTGAGCTTCCGACTACAACGCTCCATTGGGATCAGAACCGTGCCGGTGGTGGTGCTGATGATGGTTGGCAGCCTTCTCATGGGCAATTGCGGCGGCAGTGAGAGCCCTGAAAAATCAGGAGGCGTTAGGACGTCAGATGCCGTGCCTGGGACTTCAGTCGTTACTGAGGAGTCAGCGGTCACGACGACGCCACCCACGACCGTTGATCCGGGAACCCTGCCCCAGACACAGGACAAGCCAGAATCGTCGGGGCCGGAGGTCGATGCCATGGGCCGCGCGCTCTGGGATGCGATCGTCAAGGACGACCCAGACCGAGCGCTGCCTACCTTCTTTCCCCTTTCAGCGTATGAGCAGGTCAAGGACATCTGGAATCCGGAGAGTGATTGGAACGGCCGATTGGTCACCGCGTTTGAGGCCGATGTGGCGAAACTGCACGAACAGGTCAGCGACCCGATCGACGATGCGACTTTTCTCGGGATGGAAATACCGGGAGGCCAGGCACAGTGGATCGACCCCGGTGGCGAATACAACAAGATCGGCTATTGGCGGGTCTACGGATCCACTCTCGTGTACGAACTCGATGGTGAGGAGAAGTCGCTGCCGGTCTATTCACTCATCTCGTGGCGGGGCGAGTGGTATGTGGTGCACCTGGGGCCCATCAGATGATCGACCTGTGATGTAGACCAGCAGGGGATTAGCCCCTGGCCCGGGCGTCGGTCTTGGCTTGCTCGAACAACCGGACCAACTGATGCTTCTCGAGGGCTCCCGATGCCATCAACTCACCGTCGATGAGAAATGTGGGTACCGCACTGACACCCAGTTCGTGAGCCCTGGCAATTCCTGTATGCACGACGTCTTCTTTGGCATCGGCGGCAAGGGCCTCCAGCACACTGTCGCGGTCGAGCCCGACCTCTGAGGCGAGCACTGCCAGCGTCTCGCGGTCGTTTATGTTGTGGCCCTCGACAAAGTAGGCCTGAAACAGCCTCTGAACCATGGCTCTATCCAGGCCTTGGTCGGCTGCAAGGGCGATGGTGCGATGGGCGTCGAGCGTGTTGGCACGTTGCGCTTTGTCGAAATTGAATTCGATTCCTTCTGCTTCACCAACCTGTGTTACCCGACCGACCATCTGAGCGGCTTTGTCCGCTCCTCCGAACTTTTCCGCGTACGCTTCCATGACCGGGATGGGTTCTGAAGGTGCTGACGGATCCAGTTGGAAAGGTCGGTAGGTGACCCGGGTCTCGTCACCAGCGCCAATGTGTTCTAGTGCGGCTTCCAAGCGGTGATCGCCGATGTAACACCACGGGCAGACAACGTCGATCCAGATCTCTATTTGCATGACCTCAGGCTAAAGGAAGAACCGGTGCAACACACCGGGCGGGGTATGTTCCATATTGGCTCGGCCGACCTACCGGTGTCGATGGACGGCGGTAGCGTGAGGATGATGTCGAGTCTTGCTGGGCAGCTTCTTCGCGTGCACGACCTCATCGCTGCCGAGCGATGGGACGAGGCGTTACGTGCTATTGGGCCCCTCAGGCGTGATCACCCAGACGTCGGTGAGGTTTGGCAGTGTCAGGCGCAGGTGCTCCGGGGTGCTGGCCACACCATCGAAGCCCTTGTGGCGGCTGAGCGGTGGGTTCAGGTGTCGCCCGGCTCCGTCGAGGCCCGAGAACTCCATGGAGCGCTTGAGTTTGAATACCTCGTGAAGAAAGCGCGGGAGGCGGAAGTCGCTAGAAGTGAGGCATTGGAAAGGCTGGCCGAGCGGGGTCCCGAACCGTGGGGCAACGATTACAACGGCGGATATAACGGCGGCGCATATGGGGGTGGGTACTACCTGGGTCCCGATGGGGCGGGAGCGACGAAGCGCACTCGGTCGCACCTTTTCGGTGTGGTCGCAATCATTGTCGTGATCGCCCTGGCGGCAGCACCGACCCTCGTGTCTCGTTGGCGAACGAGCTCCGGCGAAAGTGTCCGTGAACTCGTCTGGCCGACTCCGACGGATGAGGCAGCGAGGGCACGCGGCGACCTTCCCGCATCCGGAATTCCCAACCCGGTGAAGCCCTCGAGTGGTGGAAGCTGGGTGTTTCTGAATGAGGTAGCCGGAGAACCGGTGCGCCATGACCCGTGCACCACAATCCATTACAGAGTGCGGGTTGGGGCGGGACCGACCGGCGCTGTCGCCTTGGTGCGCCAGAGCCTTGATCGCGTCAGCGATGCAACCGGACTCACTTTCGTCTACGACGGAATCACAGACGAGGTGCCTCAGCAGGGCACGGGTACCGGCGCCGACCCCGATGACACCCTTGTTATCGCCTGGGCTTCACCCGATGAAACCGACCTGTTCAGCGGAGTGGATGTCGGTGAGTCGGCGGAAGCGGTCGGCGTGGGTGGACCGATCTTGATGCGTAGCAGCGACGGGTCGGAGTGGTACGTCGGAGGGTTCGTACTCATCCGCACCGATGTTCCTGTCAGTCCGGGGTTTGGACCCGGGACATCACAGGGAAATGTGCTGATGCACGAGTTGGGTCATGTGGTGGGTCTTGGACACGTCGAGGATGCCAACGAACTGATGGCTCCTTGGACCACCGACGCAACCCGGGAGGGTTATGGACCCGGAGATCTGTATGGCCTGTGGCGGTTGGGAGCGGCTCAGGGCTGCCTGTGAAACTCGGATGTCCTCGAGACTTGGACGTCCAAGAGTTTCGATGTCTGTGATGTTCGGATTTCTATGAAGCGTTGCTCATGTTGCGTGTGGCTGCCTGCTTCATGGCAAAGAAGGCGATCGTCGCTGCTGCGAGCACCAGGCCTGAAGTGGCAACGAATGCGGCAAACCTGAAGAGGATCTCGCCTTCCGCGGTGAGAACCACCAGGGCACGGATCACGCCGAACAGGGTGATGATTGCGGACATGCCGCCCGCGGCCAGGAGCAGCACCTTGCGGGGAATCCCGCCGGGAGGGTCGGGTGTCAAGACCAGCATTGCAACCGCCACGCCCAGCAGTGCGATGTCGCCCACGTCGACCGTGAGGGTCAGGGCGAGAAGTCGCTCGCGGAACCCGCCAAGTGGCCCAGGATCGCCGAGAAAGTTGATGAAACCGGCGACGATGGCGAACGCAATCGCCACAAGCAGTCCGGATGCCACGAGGGTGGCTGCGTCATCGAACACCCCACTCATGCTCTTTGCTGCAGTGGGTTGCTGCGGTGCCTGATATGCCGGCTGCTGCGGTGGATAGCCGGGCTGCGGTTGTTGCGGTGCCTGATATACGGGCTGTTGTGGTGGATAGCCGGGTTGTGGTTGCTGCGGTGCCTGATATCCGGGCTGAGGCTGTTGAGGTACGAACGGTTGTCCCTGTTGGTCGCTCATGTGCACAGTCTCGCGCCGACCCTCGGGGTTGTGGAGGATTTCTTGACGATGAGAACCCCCAAGAGAATTGACCACGGCTACCCGAAGATTTCCGTTACCGGGTGGGGCGAGGAGTTGCCACTCGGTGGATCATCTCCGGCGTAGCCGTGGTCTCTGGTGGGGCACTGGATGCCCCTTGAGATCCTTGGGCCTCCAGTGTGAAAGGCAACGGCTTCACGATCTTCGGCCTTGAGATGAATGGCCCAAACGACCTATTGGAACGGGCTTCCAGACCCATGCCAAGCGGTGGCCAGGTATACAGACGGAGTGGAGCGGGTGACGGTGTCCTGTTTCAGGACATCCCGGACAGATGTCGCGAGACATAGCGGACAGTTCCTCATCCTTGGCGGATGTCCAAGGCTCGTCTCGTCATCACCGCCGTTGTCATCGAGGGTCGCGTTGCCCAGGATGAGGCGCTATCCTTACCTTGATCTGAAAGTAAGGAGTAGTCGTGGATGTCGCAGCGAAGCTCACATCGAAGGGGCAGGTGACCGTGCCCAAAGCGGTACGTGACGCACTCGGTCTTGAAGAGGGTGACGAGGTTCTGTTCCACGTCGAAGGCAACCGTGCAGTCTTGGCGCGGACCCCGGACTTCCTCTCGCTCGCAGGTTCAATGCCGGTGCCAGCGCTGAAGCGCAACGTTGCATGGGACGATGTGATCCGCAAGACCCGCTCCACGCGCGCTGCCAAGCGGCGGTGAGCGCGTTCGTTGACACGAACATCCTGGTTCGCCATCTGACGGGCGACCCGCCAGCAATGGCTGCCCGAGTCACGGCGTACTTGGCTTCGGCGGAGCAGCTCTACCTGACGGACCTGATTGTGGCCGAGACGATCTACGTGCTTGAGTCTTACTACGAGGTGCCCTGCCAGACTGTGGCTGAGGCGATGCGGTCGCTCATCGCGTTTGAATCGATCGTTACGGTCGATCCGGCGCTGCTCCTACGAGCGATCGAGGTCTACGAGGTCGATCGTCTTGACTTCGCTGAGGCTTACTTGGTCGCCTGCGCCGAGAGCACCGGCATCGGAAGCGTGGTGTCATTCGACAAGGCGATCGACCGGGCCACGACCGTCGAGCGCATCGAGCCCCCGGTGTGCCCAAGGTGACGCCTGCAGGGGCACGCTGGTCTGGCGACGACCCCAAAACGACAGCTGCCCGAGTGACGCTGCGACAGGCCGACCTAGGTCGATGCTTTGGAGCGGGTGACGGGAATCGAACCCGCATAACCAGCTTGGAAGGCTGGGGCTCT
>CAYQFM010000059.1:0-3972 GCA_964416735.1 uncultured Iamiaceae bacterium
CCGTGATCTCAATCGCACTGGTGGCTCGTGCATGGTCGGCGAAACTCATAAAGAATCGTCCTCTTTGGGGGATGTCGACAAAGGTTCACGAGCGACACGCTCACACCAATCTCGGCCAAGAGAAGTGCGACAGCCACGCGCGCGGTTGGCTCTGTTGGCAGCAGGATCGCAGTCGCGAACACTACCACGCCGATCCCGAAGGCGAGCGAGATTCTACGCGGATCCCCATTGGCCAATAGGACTTGCGAGTAGGCGAACGTCAAAGCCGCTAGTGCCATTCCCGCGCCAAGTAGGGCGCACACCTGCCAACTGAGGGTAGAGGTCAGACGGAAGAGATTGGTGATCACGAGGGGTCCCAAGAATGCGCCCAATAGTGCGCCAATACCCATTACGGCGACGATCCCAACAATGAGTCCAGCGAGCGATCGCGCATATCTAGCGACTTGATCCGCGTAGGTGATCAGTAGCGGGGCGATTCCGACCATGATCAGTTGCGGAGCCCGAAACGTCGAGAGCAGAACGAAGACCGTCGATGTCGAGGCGTGGTCGACCTCAATGCCGGCTAGGACGAGGATCGGGAGTGCCGGAATTACCTGAGCGAGTGCAACCGCTGAGGTGGTCCAGCCGACTGAGTGGTGGACCACAGCGATTGATCGGTCAGGCTGTTGGCGGTCGGGGCGATTGCGTAGGCAAATCACCACGAAGCCAGCTAGGACCGCGACAAGCCCAGAGCTTGGATCCGCATCCCGCCAGCTAGCTAGTACGACCAAGACGCCTACGCGCACCAGATTCTCAGCGCCGATGCTCACAGCTAGGCGGTCCCACGCCTTGCCGCTGGCCAGCGCTCCGCGACTCCTTCCGAGCGCTACACATAGTGGGCCAACGGATGCAAAGCACAGCAACTGGAGGCGACTTGAGTCAACCGAGAGGTCTGAGAATGTGTATACAGCGACACCGCCAACTGTGGCGACTGCACTCCACATCACCAATCGGGTTCGTGGGATCGCTCGGACGTTACAGCCGGAGGCCACAATCCACTGCTGGAAAGGCAGCGTGATCGCAGAAATACAGATCGTCCACACCGTCCAAAGGACCGCAGTTGGTGCAAATCCCTCAGACCCAAGAAGCCGCGTGCCAGCAACCACGAACGCGTATGCAGCTAGACCGTTAACTGCTGTTGCTCCAGCAAGTGTCAGCCCACTGAACCGAAATGATGCCGAGGCGGCCATATTCGGTCAACCGCTAAGAGTGCTTGGCCACGGCATCGATAAGCGAGGTGGCTACTCGCTGGTGTGTCGCTTCGTCGATTGAGGTGAAGAAGGGGAGCCTAAGGATTCGCCCAGCGACATCCTCCGTCACAGGAAGGTCACCGTCTCCGTCACGATACGGTGCGGATCCTGGCGCATTGTGCAAAGGAATGTAATGGAACGTCGCCTGGATTCCATCAGCATTCATTGATCCAAGGACAGCGTCGCGGCAGCGCTTGGTGGGGAGGAGCACGTAATACATGTGGAAGGCGGGAGTTGCGTCGAGCGGTGGCGTTGCAAATTCCACACCAAAGTCTTCGAGTTGGCCGCGCAACAGATCGTCATAGCGCTGGGTCGCAAGCCGTCGGCATTCGAGGATTTGGTCGCGCTGCTCTAGCTGGGCCAGCAGGTAAGCAGCCAGCAGATCGCTCATGCCAAAACTGGACCCAATGTCGCACCACGTGTACTTGTCGACCTGGCCGAGTTCAAACGCGCGCCGATTCGTGCCTTTGTGGTATAGAACCTGTGCACGGTCTGATAGGTCGTCGTCATTGATCAGCAACGCGCCGCCCTCACCACAACTGAAGTTCTTCGTCTCGTGAAAGCTGAGCGTACTCATCGCTCCAAAGGTGCCGAGCGGTCGACCACGCGAGGCCGCGAACAGACCATGCGCGTTGTCCTCGATGAGCGTGGCTCCAGATGCTTCGCAGATCTCCGCAAGTTCCTCGATCGATGATGGAACACCCGCATAATGCACAGTGACGACTGCACGCACCGTCTCGTCAATCGCCTCTTGTACAGCCTTTGGATCTAGGCCGAGAGTTTGCCTATCGATGTCAACGAATCGCAGCCTCGCTCCGACACGAGCGAACGCGATGGCCGTTGAGACAAAGGTGAACGAGGGAAGGATGACCGTATCTCCAGGCGTGATTTGGAGGAGAAGAGCCGTCATCTCCAGAGCGTCTGTGCACGAGGTGGTAAGTAGGACCGTGTCCGTCTGGAGGTGGGCCTGCAACAATTCGGCGGCTCTTTGAGAGAACGGGCCACTCGCAGAAATGTGGCCGCCGTCTATCGCATTTTGAAGGTAGTCAAATTCCCTCCCAGACAACGAGGGGCGGTTGAAAGGGACAAAGGGAGAAGTCACAGGCGTGTTACCGATATGCGCTCGTTGATCCATGTGGCTGATTCGTCGTCGAAGTATCGATAGTCAACGGAGAACAAGGGGTCTGGGGGTCCTTCCTCGGGGGAAGTCGCTGTTACGATGAAGTCCGCGTTCTCCGTTGCTTTGGTGTAGTCGCACTTCGATCCCCATACGACGCTAGCGCCCTTGCCTTCGACGCTGCCGGTAACAGCTACGACACATGGCCTACCGTCGGAAGAATCACGCACGAAAGCTGCCGCCTTGGCGATAGCCAGTTCGACCTCAACCTCATCGTTGCTGTTGACCTTCATCCAATGGTGTGCGTGCAGCCCAACCAAGACGAACACCACGGCGGTGCCAGCGTAGGTGAGCCGCGCAAACCTGACCGGAACTGAGGTCATGCCAAGCGCAATCAACATCACGACTGGAGCCATGACCGGAGCGAGGTAGCGAATCTCAAAATGAGGCATCGTGAGGATCTGGCTGAGTAGCAGGAGGGCCAGCCAAATGACCGGCATCCACACGGGATCGACAGTGTCGCCTGACTTCCTCTCGGAAGCTGAGCGTTGTCGCCGCCAGAGACTGAACGCCGCCACGCCAACAAGGACCAAGAATGTTACGCCGATAGCGCTACTTGGGTCGGCGCTTCGCTCCACCCCCATATTGCTAAGAGTGGACAGCGTAAACGACTTCGCCCTAACAGACAGCGGTTCCTGCTTGGCTGCTGCGAGTTCCTGGTTGGCTGTCCACGCTGACAGGCCGTCAGAGCCTCCCGGCTGCGGTACGAAGTTTGGAATAATCGTCGCAGCAGCCAGCCCAACCACCAGCACCAAGGTAAGCAACTTCGCCGAACGAAAGGCGTCTCGCCGAACGAATGCGATACCCAAACACGCCGCACCGATCGAAAGTGACGCCGAGAAACGCATGTAGTTCGCAGCGAAGCAGACTGGCACTGCCCATAGCGATGCCACTCTGAGTGGCTCGGCGTTGACATTCGTCGACCGAGCGATCAGCCACACGCAAACTACGGCGAGAAGGGCACCGGGTATGTCTGGGAGGAATGACGCGCTTGACCGTGCCAGACCCGGCGCTGCGAGCGTGAGCGCGCAAGCCCACCATCCTGCAGTTGATGATCGAAACATGGTTCGGGTGAGCAGTCCGGTAAACACTGCCAGCCCGATAAGGGAGATTGCGACAACCACACGCAGAGCGGCTGCTGACGTCCAGCCGCTAATGGTCACGACAAGAGGGAGGCCTGGTGCCCGGTATCCGGGCCAACCCACTGCAAGTCCGGCACCGCGTGCGGCGTAGAGTGGCTCGTCGTCTATCAACGGCACTCCGGAGTTGATTTTTGCCAAAGCCACAACGACCCAAACGACGAGTGCAACAACCGTCACCCATGGGAGTAATCGGATGTACCGCTCTCGGCCGCCAGTCACCGACTTGGCCACCTTCGGTACAAGCTCCGACTCAGATGCTGCCACGCGATCTCCTTGCACCGGCGGAGGCCAGTTGACCGAGTCAAATTAGGCGACCGCTAACGCCTGTATCAACCAATTGACTCCTGCACTGCAGATCCGGGGT
>CAYQFM010000059.1:3982-11371 GCA_964416735.1 uncultured Iamiaceae bacterium
TGTTTGAAGCACCGTTCTTCGATGATGAAGCGGTCGATGCCAGACTGTCGAGGGTGAACGACGACTTGGCACGCCTTGCATCCATGGCAACCACCTTGGACGACCTCGTCGAGCGCATCGAAGAAGTCGGAAACCAGCTCACCGGCTCCAAGCGTGAATCGCTTGCCCACGACATCTTCGAGGTCGAACGCTCACTGCGAAGTGCACAACGTCGTCTCAACAAAGTCGTACGCTAAAGCAAGTGACAGCCCGAGTTTGAAATGATCCCGGATTGCAAGCGCTGGGTTCCCTGTCAGCCCCGACTTCTGGGCCAAGGTGTATGCCCGAACTGGTTTTCAGCCAAAGCGTGCGATGTCATCGGCGTGTTCGACAGGATCGAGTTCGTGGCTGTCCACCACATCGGGCATTGCGCCAAACCGCGAGACCAGGTCGCCGTAGATCTCCCTGAGCGACTCGACATCGGGGCCTTCCGCCACCAGCTCACGCGCTCCCCGGCTGGTCGTCATGTAGATGATCGACCGGTCATCACCCCTCAGAATGTAGAGGCGTGTCTGACCTGAACCCCTGGGATCCTTGACCTCGAAGTGGTGACCTGCGGCCACCTCGATGCCCGCAGCGACAGCAATCATCAATTCCAGGAGAATCTCGGTCCCCTTGACCTCCTGGCGGTCATACCACCGCGCGAGTGCCCCGACATCTACCTGAGAACCCGAGCCACGGCGCGAGACCATTGCCGGCATCGATTGCGACCCGTATGGCGGCATCGAGAATCTCAGATGAAAACTCTCGGCCAGATCAATTCCCAATCCGACTCCGAGTTGTGCCCCCATCCACCAGGCCAGATCACCAAACGTGGCGAGACGGTCCATGGAGACGAATGCTCCTTCGGCGTCGAGTTGAGCGTCCACCAACTTCACAAGGCTGCTCTCTGCTGACTCCAGGAAGCGGGCACCGCTGAGGATCCAACTAAAGGGGTCTTCTGGTGACGGCACCGAGGGTTCGAAATCACGCAGGCTGGCCACAGAGGTGACAACAGAGAACGAACCTGACGCCTCGAAGTCCTCAAACCGGGCGTGTTCAAACCGCACGTTCTCGATACCGAGATTATGAGCAAGCTCCGTGGCACACGCCACCCCTTCTGCCGTGACCTCCACCCCCACGACCTGATCGTCTGGGCGCTGCGAGGCATAGAAACACGTCAAGAACCCGCTACCCGAACCCACATCGAGCAAAGGACCGTCAGGCAGGTCGAGGCCGGCGAAGTGGGTGAGCCACACTCTGGCCATCGGCGTGGTCAACGGCGTGGTGGCCATTGCCGTGTCGAGATCGCGATATAGCAAGGAATAGACGCTGTTGTCAGGAACTCCCCCGGCCGAAATCGCCTTCTCGCGTTCCGACATCGCTGCAATCAGGTCCTTCTTGAACTGGGCACCCAGCCGGACTTCGATCCCGTTCCAGAGTTGATCGCCATTGGACGGCTGCTTCATCTCGGTTCGCGCGAAGTACGCGCTGACATCGCGGTCGTTCGCCTTCAGATCGCGCGAGGAACCGTCTCTGTCGCGCTTTTCACGAGCTGCTTTTCCCATTTTCTCATCCATCTCTCTGAAGATCGTGACCGGCGCGTCACTTGAACATCAGTCCTGCGAGGCGTTCCGACCTGAATTTGAATCAGCTCTCAGGTCGGAATTCAAACAAGGCGAACCTCGTCACCCACCTGAATCATCGCAGGCTCGAGCACCCTGAGGCCCACTCCGAGGTTCTGGCGGGTTTCGCTTACAAGAGTCTTCAACACCGAACGGTCCCGCTCGAGATCGCCCTGGGGCAGGGTGATCATCACGCAGCGCTGAACGGGGGCAACCACTTCGGTGACGAGTTCACCAACGGAAAGCCGCCGGCCGATCCAGGCAAATTCCGGAAACTGGAGTTCGGGAGACTTGGCATCGGAAAACATAACGTCGAGCAACTGATCGGGATCTGCTCCCCCTTTACCTGTATCCACGACGATGTTGGGTCGAAACCGTCGCACGTCCACGGCCGACTCATCGTGGTTGCGTCGCAACGTATCCATCGAGCCGGTGGTCATGAGGTGCAGTTCGAAGGCGTCGAAATAGGTACCGATCGGTGAGACGAACTCGAGGAGTTCGTTCAGAAGCTCCGCCGGAACATCTGCCAGGTCCGGGAACGGCTCATCTTCGGCGAGGCCGTACATCGCCCTGATCTCATCCCAGTCGAGCTCTTCACGACGGCGGTAGTGCTCGGTGTTGTCCGAGGACACACGAGGCCAGAGTGTGACCTCCCGGCCAAGATCCCGTGACAATGCGGCATGCACACCATCGTCCGCGCTGGTGACGACGACACCATCGCTCAGGGTGATCTCAACCGGTGGGATCTGTATGCCGGTGGGCTCTTTGATGTACCGGGCCGAACAGAGCGTGAGTTCGTGCAGACGTTTGGCATTCCGGACTTCCCCTATCGCCTCATCGCGCACCGCCCAGCCTCGATCACCCGAAACGCCGAAGGTCCGTGACACCTGAGCAGATTCCAGTTGTTCGCCTTGCATCGACTTGACCGGGTAGCGCCAGAGGTCGGATACACGCCCCATCAGTGCATGATTCCCCGAGGTACCCACCGACCAATTATGCACAACGATCCCACTATCGTTGAGATGTCATGACTGAGTCGAGCGCCCTCGTGGACGTGATCAAGACGGCAGCCGCTTGGCGCAGCACCGGACAACGGGTCGTACTGGCGCGGGTCGTCGGCGTATCAGGCTCGGCACCGCAACCGCCGGGCACCTCGATGGCTATTTCGGAAGATGGAACTGTCATCGGGTCATTGAGCGGCGGCTGCGTGGAGGCGTCGGTCATCGACGCGGCCCAACGACTGCTCGCCGGTGCTGATTCGTTGGTGATGCCCTTCGACTGGGGTGACGAGGACGCGTACGAGATGGGTCTCAGTTGTGGTGGGCGCATCGATGTCCTGTTGAGCAAAGAACCACTTTCCGACGAGGCAGCCAATGTCTTCGGGTCCGACGCTTCGTTCACGATGGCAACCCTTGTGGACGGGCTGGACTCGGCCACGACCATCGGAAGTTCACGCGCCACCCTGCTGGTCGATGCAGCGGGCGCGATTCACGGAACCCTGGGAGACGTTGCACTCGACACCGAAGCTGTTCGACTCGGCCACGAAACACACGCCTCCGGCGACCCCTGGCACAACGGACTGCACCGAATCACCACTCCGCAGGGCGACGTGACGGTGTTCGTCGAGGCCCATCATCCGAGGCCGTTGCTTCTGATTTCAGGTGCGGCGGACGTGACGGCTGCGGCACTTGCACGTCTCGCCAGATTCATCGGGTTCAAGACGGTCGTGTGCGACCCCAGATCGGTCTTCACAACCGAAACCCGCCTTCCCGAAGTCGACGAGTTGATCATCGGCCGGGCGGAGAGCTACATCGAAGCACACTCCGACCAATTGGGGCCCGGTGACGCTTTGGCCGTGCTCACGCATCGGTTCTCATTCGATATTCCAGTGATACAAGCGGCACTGAAAACCGGGATCGGTTACATAGGCGCCCTCGGCAGCCGCGGCACCGCCGAACAGCGCCGAGGCCACCTCGTCGACCAGGGCACCGATGAAGCGGACCTGCAACGACTTCACGCTCCAATCGGTCTCAACATCGGCGCCAACACCCCCGAAGAGGTTGCGCTGGCGATCCTGGCCGAGATCGTTGCGAACAGAGGCGGGGCCGATGGAAGCGCACTTCACAAGGGCACCGGCCCGATTCATGCAAGGCGGCGTCGATGACCGCAGCCGTCATCCTGGCGGCGGGCGGATCGACGCGCTTCGGACGCCAGAAGCTCCGCGAACCGTTTCGAGGACAACCCCTGGTGTGCTGGAACACGATCGCCGCACAGGCGGTTTTTGGCGACGACGTGATCGTGGTGATCGGGGCAGATGACGTCTCAGATGTACTACCCGCCGGAACGACCACCATCGACAACCCCGACTGGTCAACAGGGCTGGCGTCATCGCTGAAAGTCGGGGTCGACGCTGCATCCGCGAGAGGCCACGACGCAGTCGTTGTGGGGTTGGGCGACCAACCTCTCGTCCCGGCGTCGGCATGGAGACTGGTGAGCGACAGCGATTCACCAATTGCGGTTGCCGATTTCGAGGGCCGCAGAAGACCACCGGTGCGCCTGCACCGCTCGGTGTGGCATCTGTTACCTACCAAAGGCGATGACGGAGCGCGTAGGGTTATGGCCGCCCGGCCGGACCTCGTGGCAGGGGTACCGTGCACCGGAATTCCCGACGACATAGACACCCAGGAGGACCTGGCCCGATGGAGCTGACGAACGAATTCGAAGTTCCCGTCCCTGTGGACGAGGCGTTCGCGCTGTTGACAGACCTCGAACGGATCGCCCCATGCATGCCCGGAGCGACCCTCACCTCAGTCGAGGGTGAGGACTTCCACGGCAATGTGAGGGTCAAGGTCGGACCGGTCACCACCCAGTTCAAGGGCACCGCCCGCATTGCCGCAAAGGACGAAAGCGCCCACACGGCAACTCTCGAAGCCAAAGGACGCGACACCAAGGGTCAGGGCAACGCCTCAGCGAACATCACAGCGAAACTCTCCGCCGTGGGAGAGGGTGCCACCAAGGTCAGTCTGGTCACCGATCTGAACATCTCAGGCAAGGTGGCCCAGTTCGGGCGCAGTGCAATGGCGGACATCAGCGCCAAGCTGCTGGGCCAGTTCGCCGACAACGTGAAACGTGATCTGATCGGAAGCGGTACACCTGAACCGGAAGCAGCGAAGGGATCGACCGCATCACCTTCCGCCGCTTCACCAACCGCTGAACCGACTTCATCGGCGGCCGCTCCCGCGAGCGCAGCCGCTCGCCCATCCACGCCTCCACGTGAAGCTGAGCCCATAGACCTGTTGGCCACCGCCGGTTCACCGATTCTCAAGCAACTCATCCCGGTCGCCGCTGGAATGGGCCTGATACTCGTGATCATGTGGGTATGGCGCCATCGTCGCTGCTGCCGTCGCACCTGCGGGTGAACGCGTTCTAATCTGGTACCACGAACCGGGCACCGGCATCCGGGCTGTTGCTCTGAGGTGAGGGGGATCAGATGGCCGATTACGACGTCATTGTCATTGGTGGTGGCATCAACGGCCTGACCACTGCGGCATATCTGGCCAAGGCTGGGCTTTCAGTTGTGGTGTTCGAGGCACGGGGCCAGTGCGGCGCGCACTGCGACACGGTCGAACTGGGCATTCCCGGCTTTCTTCACAACACGCATGCCGGCTGGCTCGTTCCAGCCATGGCTCCGACCATGGAGGACCTCGATCTCGAGAACTACGGATTGCGCCTCCGGGGCACCGACGTCTTGTTCGGCAAGACGTTTTCGTCTGGAGTCAACGTCGTCCAAGCTCTCGATCCGGCCATCACCTCTGCAAGCTTGTCGGCAATCTCCGAGAAGGATGCAGCAACCCAGGCGATTCTCAGCGAATACTTTGCAGAGAACCTCGCCGACACACTCGAGCTGACAAGAGACTCCTTGTTCGGCCCCCCCACCGCCGACTTCCTCGAGCGACAGACCCGCTTTCAAGACGGACTCGTCAAGCGTCTGGGTCTGCCGTTCGATGGCGATGACCTCCAGCGCATGACTGGCCTCGAGTTGCTTGGAATGCTCTACGAGTCCGACGAGATCCGTACCGTTCCAGGAGCACTCGGCGAGTTCACCGGGCAGTGGCCCAGCCATCGCCGCCTGGGACCCTTGGCGCTGAACCTGGCGGGGCTCCAGTTGATGGCGGTACACACCGCGCTTGGCGGGTCCCACTCACTCACCCATTCTCTGGTGAAATGCTTCGTGGACCACGGAGGTGAGATCTGGACAACGTGCCCGGTGGACAAGATCCTCACCAAGGACGGAAAGGCCTTCGGGGTGCGCCTCGGAGATGGCATCCGAACCGGCGAAGAGGTGACCGCCAAAGTCGTGGTCTCAAACCTGACGCTAACCCCCACATTCCTACAACTTCTGGGCGAAGAGGTGATCGGATCCGACTGGGCACAGCTCGTGAAGCGATTCAATTACGACGATCCGCAGTTGCTCTCGGTCATGTATGCGCTCAGCGGCGATCCGGAGTTCGCTTCCGCCCAGCACGACCCGGCCATCCAGCGGACGTGGGTCGGATATTTCGGCGGCGAGACACTCGAGTCCATGGGCAGGGCATTCAATGACGTCGGGATCGGCAAGATCCCTGATGACCCGATGTGCGGTTGGTTCATGCCCACCCGCGCCGATCCGACCCAGGCGCCTACCGGCTGTCACACGGCGTACCTCTGGATGAGCGTGCCACCCAACCCACGGTCGTGGCGAGGCCAGCAACTCGGCGGATGGGAATCCTGGCCGACCATCGCCGAGCCGCTGGCAGATGCAATGACCGCTGCCCTCGAAACCCAGGCTCCCGGGTTCTCGGATCTTGTCATCGAGCGCCACACCATGACACCGATGCATCAGGAAATGAACAATCCATCTGCCGTGCGCGGCAACATGATCGGCGGCAGCGCCATACCCGAGCAATACCACGAGAATCGGCCACTGCCGGGAATCATCACCCGGGGCGCTTCACGCACGTTCATTCCGCAGCTCTACATGTCCAACTCCATCCACCCCTACGGTGCAACACATCTGGCGTCTGGATACCTGGCCGCTGTCGAAGTGGCTGAAGACCTGGGCTGCAGAGACGTCGAGTGGTGGCGCGCCGAACCACTGGACTGGTTCCTGGCCAACCTTGGCGAGATCCCGCTGAACCTCGGCGTCGACCCGAAGTGGTACTGAATTGATCGACCGCACTGATTGACCGCTGAACGCGACACGACACGACTGGTGCACAGGGGGACAAATGGCTGAAGAGGACGAGGGGCCAACTCAACGAATCATGGATGGTGTCGCGTGGGCCGATTTCTGCGACGCCCTGAAAGAAGCAGGTTCGGTCGTTCTGGCCGACACGGTACCGATGGATCCCCAGGACCGCGCGGAGGGCTGGAGATACCTGACCCGACTGCTTCGGGCATCTCTGAACTTCTTCCTAGAGGTTCCAGAACCCGAGGCCCCCGCGTTCACCCGTGCGATCGACGAGACAATCAAGTTGGGTATGGACAACCCCGACAACGTCTACCTGGCTGCGCCGGTGAAGGGATCACTCGAATACCGGATCACCGGCACCCGCGGCACGGTCCACTATCTGGGGTTCGGAACCCAGGCGGGTGGTTACGGCAAGACGTCATCGCTCGATACCACCGGCTACATCGATGCCCGGGAGATGCAGATCGACGACGATGGCCGCTTCGAGATCATCGCTTCGGTTGAGCGTCCCGACAA
>CAYQFM010000060.1:0-11154 GCA_964416735.1 uncultured Iamiaceae bacterium
GCCCTAGATCGTTTGCGGCCTTGAGATGGTCGCCGGCAAGGACGCCGAGGCCACCCGAGTACTGCGGCAGGGCCGCCGCAATGCCGAATTCGGGGGAGAAGTAGGCCACCGATTTGAGGGGGCTCGCCTCGCGGTGTTGAAACCAGCGGGGTTCATCGAGCGTCTTGCGCAATTCGTCACGAACGGTTGAAGCCAGCGAGGTGAACGCCGCATCTGCGGCCAGTTCCTCGAGACGTTCCGATGTCTCCGTCGCAAGGACAAGTGCCGGGTCACGGCTTTCTGGACCGCGGCCATCGAGACGCCGAAACAGGTCCAGAGCGCGCTCGTCGTTGCTCCAACCGAGGTTGAGCGCAACTTCACGCAGCGGTTCGAGCGCTTCGGGAAGCTGTGACACCACTGTGAACGTCTGTGCGGCCTTCATGTCAACCGACGCTAACGCGGCCGCAAAGGTTTGTGGTGGGCACCCGTTCGCGGATCAACCGGGTGGGGTGAACTAGTTTGCTGTCATGGTTTCGATAGCCGTCGTCAACCAGAAGGGCGGAGTGGGTAAGACCACCGTCTCTCTCGGCCTGGCCTCAGCGGCTGCACATCGTGGTCTCAGGGTGCTGGTGGTGGATCTGGACCCGCAGGCAAACGCCACCAGCGGGTTAGCTGTCTGGGACCCGCCGGCAACCGTTGACAAAGCTCTGGAGACAGACCAACCGGGAATCATGCGCAATATTGCCGTGACCTCGGGCTGGGATGTTCCGCCGTCGGATGTCGTCCCTGACGTGGTGCCCAGTTCGCCTGCCCTCGCCGCCCGTGAACCACAACTGGTCACCGACCCGATCGGGGCGCAGGATCGGCTTGCCGTGGCAATGGAGGGGCTCGATTACGACCTCGTGATTCTCGATTGCCCGCCATCGCTTGGCCTGTTGACCATCAACGGTCTCTTCGCGGCCGACAAGGCATTGATAGTGACCGAACCTGCGGCTTGGGCATCGGATGGGGTCGAGCAGATCCAGCGGACCGTTTCTCGCGTTTCACAGCGCAGGGATGGTGCACTCACAATTGCTGGAATTGCGGTGAACCGCCTCGGCCGCACTCGTGATGGGAAATATTGGCATGGCCAGTTGGTGGAGGCTTACGGAGACACGGTTCTACCGGTCGTCCACCTGAGGGCGGCGGTTGCGGAAGCGGCTGCGCAGTCGCTGCCGATTCATGGTCTCGGCACTCGCGCCGGTGCACAAGAGGCGGCCGATGAGTTCGATGAACTGCTCGCCCGGATCATCCCGATAGGAGTTGCGGATGCCGCAGTACGACCCCAAGCGGTCGCGTCCTCGTCAGACGGTCTCTGACGAGGAGCCCGCCCCAGTCGACGCTCTGCTCGAGCCCCAGCCACCTAAGCCTGAGCCACCTAAGCCTGAGCCACCACAGGAGCCGCCAAGCGAGTCTCCACAGGAGTCTCGTCGGGTCACACCAATGGACACCGTGGGCAACGCCGACGCGGGTACCCGACGGATGGTGCTCATCACGACAGCCGTGGTGACCGCTGTGTTGGTTCTGGTCTGGTTGCGACGACGTTCACGCCGCTGAAAACGTCACCGCTCTAGCTGCCTGACCCCTGATCCAAGTCGTTGCGGCGGTCGGTCTGTCGTCTGTCTGAACCACTGCGGCGCTGGCTGAACACCTTTGACCAGTCCTGTTCGATGCGCCGATCGGCACCGACACGACGGTCCCCCGGTTCCCGCTTTTCGCCCGATTCAATTTTTTCTCTGAGGGCCTCGATCATTTCGGTCGCTGTTTCCGGATCGGTCGGATTGATGGCCCCGAAAGCCCCTATGTGCTTTGCCAGTCGCGTCGCGTCCGGATCGGGTGAGACGAGTATCACTCTCGGTGCTCCTGGTTGATTCATCAGTTCAGACGCAATCGTCGCACCGGGTATCCCGGTGAGTTCGTGACGTATGAGCACCGCGTCGGGTTGGAGGGCTGTCACAAGTCTCTCCAACTCAATTCCGTCAGTGGCTTCCGCTACGACCTCGAAACCTGCTGAGGCCGAATACTTGCCGAGGATCATCCGTGTGACGTCATCTTCGTCACACGTGATGATGGTCTTTGGGCTGTCGGTTTCGGATGTCGTCATTTGCTCCGACCTCACAGTGGTGGTTTCGGGTGTCGATCTGCCCATCGCCGATGACACGGATCGTATCTGCATCCGAGCGACTACGATTGGCAACGGTCAATTGTTGCCGTGTCATATCAGACTGGAGCGCGGGTGTTGATGGAGGGTTGGCGCAGGTGACGTCTTGGAATCGCCGTCTGAATGCGGCATCCGCTGCGACGTCGCGCGGCGGCTTCTCCAGAGGTGAGTTCCTGAAGGAGGCGGTGGCGCTGGGGGCTCCAGCCGATGACCAGGCAGCGCTCCTCGCCATGGCCCGGCTCGTCGGTGAGCGGGATGACTTCTCCGTAACCGTCGTTGTGCGTACCAATGCAGAGCCGGTCCCGATAGTGGTCTCCAACGGGCCAGAGGGGCCTGTTGCAAGGTTGGCGGATCAGATACCCGCAAAGGCGCCACCGCGTATTGCGGGACCAGACGATGACGCCGCGGTCGAATCGGATGTCATGACCGTGCTCACCGACACGCTCGTGCAGACGCCGGACCTCGTTGCAATTTTTGCCGGAGTCGGCCACGAGGCAATCTGGGCGAACGACGCATTCGTGACATTGGTCCCCATCAGGGCAGCGGACAAGATCTGGCTGGTCGAACTGCTGGACGAGTGGTCTAAAGGCCACTACGAGGTGAAGATCCTTCCGGCATTGGTGAAGGTCGGGCGCTGGAGTGGCCGACTCACGCTGATAACCGGCGAGGATGAGCAGGTCTCGGTCTCGGCGGTGATGGTGGCGCACCGAGATGAGCGCGGTGAGATTTCTGCCGTGTCGATGGTTGTCAGGTCTGACGGTGGACAGTTCGCAGCGCTTGTCGAGCATGCAAGTGACCTCATCGCCGTGCTGGGCAGTGATGGCCTCATCCGGTATGTGAGTCCTGCGGCAGTGCGAGTTCTCGGTCACGACGATGCTTCACTCGTGGGAACTGCACTGTTTGACCTTGTGCATCCCGACGATATTCCGGGGGACCTTATGGATCTTGTCGCTCCGGATGATCTGGGGGTGGGATCGCCGGTGGAACTGCGGCTTCGTGCCGCTGACGGGTCGTGGAGACATCTCGAGTTGGTTCTCACGGACCTCACCAGCAATCCGGTGATCGACGGCCTGGTCCTCAACGCACGTGATGTCACCGAGCGGGTCAGGGCGTTGAATGCCCTGACTGACAAGGCGTATACGGATCAGATGACGGGTCTTCCCAACAGGATGCGGCTGATCGACCGGATGAACCAGGCACTCGATCTTTCGACACGAGAAGGCTCCGTGTGTGCTGCTCTGTGCGACATCGACAACTTCAAGGCGATCAACGAAGGCTTTGGTCAAGTGGCGGCTGATGCATTTCTGCGCGAAATCGCAGATCGACTCGTATCGGCCAGTGGTAGTGGTGCGACGGTTGCCAGGGTTCGTAGTGATGAGTTCGTCGTGCTGTTGAGCCACGTTGGTGACGCGGGTGACGCTGTGCGCACGGCCAACCGGCTCCGTTCGGTGGTTGCTGACCCGTTTGTTTTCGAGGCCGTGAAGATGGCAACGACGATGAGCGTGGGCATCGCGTTCAGTGGATCAGACCAGGGACCCGAGGATCTTCTCCGAGATGCGGATCAGGCACTCACCCACGCCAAGGAGGGCGGCGGTGATCGGACCGAGCTCTTCAGCCCGGCGTTCACGGCACAGGCTGAACACCGTCGGATCGTCGAGCGACAACTCCGAGCACGCATCGACAGTGACGATCTGGTCCTGTTCTACCAACCGATTGTGGACCTTGAGACCCGTAAGGTGGTCAGCGCCGAAGCCCTGTTGCGGCTTCGTGACGACGATGGGGACCTCATGAACCCGGCGGAACTGATCGGGGCCGCAGAGTCGAGTGGTTTGATCGCCAAGCTCGGAACCCAGGTATTGCGCGCCACGGGTGAGCAACTTGCCGTGTGGTTGAGCCGATCTGAGCCGTTGGGTATCGACGAAATCTCCGTGAACATCTCGCCTCGCCAGTTGGCGGATCCGGATCTACCTAATCAGGTGCAGAGTGCATTGAGTGCGTCTGGGATCGACCCGGGTCGGTTCTGTTTGGAAATCACCGAGAACATCTTCATCGGACGTCAATCGACCATCGATGCCAGCGTTTCGTATCTGCGAGCGCTCGGAGTGAAGATCGGACTCGACGAGTTCGGTTCAGGTCAATCATCACTCAGCTACCTGAAGCGCTTTCCGCTCGATTTCGTCAAGATCGACAGGTCTCTCATCGAAGGACTCGGAAAGTCAGAACGAGATACTGCAATCGTGAGGGCAACGATTGATCTGGCGCACAACCTGGACCTGACTGTCATTGCTGTTGGCGTGGAAAACCAGGCGCAACTCGATGCCTTGGAGCTTATGGAGTGCGATCGGATACAGGGATACCTGTTCGCACCACCCCTTGCTCCTGGGGAGTTCGAATCACATGCGACAACGCTCGACTGAGACGCAATCACGCAACGTCACACGTCAATGTCACATGTCAACGTCACACGTCAACGCCAACAAAGCGCTCGGCGAGACAGCGTGCTCTATGAGCTGCCGGACCAGTTGATCGATCGTCGCTGATCGCCACCCGGGGTGATCTTGCCCCGCTCCAACAGCTTGACGATGGTCGTGGGTGGCTCCGGCTTCGAGAACCAGTATCCCTGCGCGAAGTCGCAACGCATTGCCTGGAGCCTCTGGGCCTGATCGGCAGTCTCCACCCCCTCCGCCACCGGCACCACACCGAGTGCGTGTGAAAGCGCCACGAGTTGTTGGACTATTGCCTCGTCCTCTCGACTGGTACCCAGGCCGTCGATAAACGAACGACTGACCTTGAGAATGTCGAGTTGGAAGTTCCTCAGGTTGGCGAACGAGGAGAACCCGACACCGAAATCGTCGATCGCCAACTTGAAGCCTGCATCCTTGGCTCGACGTAGAATGGTCCATGTCGTGTCGACATCCGTGGTGAGAGAGTCCTCCGAAACTTCAAGGCAGAGACGGTCTGCGGTGATCCCGGCCGCTTGTACCGCGAACATCAGGGTGTCGAATAGATCGGGATGAGCGAGTTGGCTCCTTGAGACGTTCAAGGTGATGACCAGATCCATGGCGGGGAATTGTTCGTCCCACTCCGCTATCTGCCGACTGACTTCGTTGATGACCCACGACCCGACCGGAACCATGAGCCCGGTGCGCTCGAGGATGTCGAGGAATTCTGAAGGGGGAAGGATCCCGCGAGCAGGATCAGCCCAGCGCAACAGTGCTTCGACGCCGACGATCCTGTTGGTGTCGAGTTCGATCACCGGTAGGTAGCTCTGCCGGAACTTCTCGTTGTCGAGTGCTGCGTTGCGTCGCTGCTTGGGGAGGATCGTGGAAGGGCTACTTCTCTTGTAAAGCTCGCATTGCTTCACCCCGTCCGCATCGTGGTTGTTGGTGGAGTTCGCCGCCAATAGAGCGTCGGTGATGAGGTCTTCAGCGCCGTCGTCGCTGCCCTTGCCGGTGGCTATGCCTATTCGAGGACTGATGCGAATCTGATCCATGCCTATCTGATATGGAATCCGCAACGCCCGGTTCAGTTCTCGTGCCCGGTCGAGTGCCTCTTCGCCACTCGTCACCCTGGGGCTCAATACGATGAACTGTGGCCCGCCGTAGCGCACGGCTTGCTCCTGTGTGTTCAGAGCCCGGGTGAGTTGTCGAGTGATGGCTAGGAGGAGTGCGTCTCCCACTTCGTGTCCATAGGTCGTATTCACCGAGGTGAGCTTGTCGATCTCGATTGCAAATACTGCGAACTGCCCCGAACCTTCGGATCCAAGCGCCGAATCAAGCGCATCTGTGAGGCCGTCGCGGTTGGGCAACCCGGTTATGTGGTCATGGGTCATCGCCCGTCCCAGCTTGGCGCGCTCACGCCGGGCTACGCGGACACCCATGACCGCGAGAACCAGAGCTGAGGCCGGAACAGCACACAATGCGACGATGATCGGGTTCACCTGGAGACTCCCTCACCGCTCCAACTGTGCGACAACGCCATCGCCCGGCTCCTCCGAGAATCCCATTGCCTGTGGACCGTGGTCAATCGTGGTGACAGCTTACGGATTCAATGTGGCAGCGGGGAAGCCCGTAGTGCATCGGCACGTCATGAGACGCCCGGAAGTTGGACGACCGCCGAGATACCACCGTCGTCGTTAGCGGCCAGTTCAATAGTTCCACCGTCGGCGAGCGTGAGCTTGCGCGCAATCGCGAGCCCTAGGCCACTGCCTCCGAGCTCGCTGGTGGGGGGACCGAAACGCTTGAACCTGTCGAATACGTGAGCGCGGATCTCATCGGGCAGACCCGGCCCCTGATCCACCACCCGGATCTCGACCTGGTTCCCGTCCTGATCTCCGGCGTGGTCCGCGGCCCGGTCCCCGGCGTGGTCCCCGGCCCGGTCTCCGAGATTCGTATCGCTGCCGCCTCCAACGTCATCACTGAAAACTTGTGCTGCCATGAGCGTGATTGCAGACCCGGGAGGTGACGCCTCGATGGCGTTCGCAAGTAGGTTGTCGATGACCTGCGTGAGGCGGTCGGGTGTCGCCCGGACCGACAGGCCTGACGCGATGGTGACGATCCCGACATCGTGCTCTGAAGCGAGCATCGCCCAAGTATCACGACGTTCGGCAAGAAACCCGTCTAGATCGATGGTCTCCGCGGTGCTCGTGGCCGAGGCCCTATCTGCACGAGCCAGCGTGAGTAGTCCATCGACCAATCTCGAGAGGCGCTGGACTTCTTTGTGGGCTGCAACGACATCTGTCGCCACGTCAGAATCTCCGGATGCAGCGTCCGTGACCGCCTGCTCGATCATCTCCAGTCGCAAGCGCAGAGCCGTGAGTGGGGTTCGGAGTTGGTGCGATGCGTCTGCGACAAACTGCTCCTGGGCCGAAATGAGTTCTTCGAGGCGTGCCGCGGTCACATTGAATGCTCCCGCGAGCTCGCGAACCTCGGGTGGGCCGGCCGTTGTGGAGGAGCGGGCACTCAGATCGCCACCGCCCAAACGGATCGAGGTTTCTGTCAGGTCCTCGATCGGTCTCGAGACCCATCGTGCAAACAGCATCCCAATTCCACCTGCTGCCGCCAGCGCGACGAGCCCGGTGGCCGCCAGGGTGATGACATAGCGTTGAACCTGAGCGTCGACATGATCGGCGGGGTAGGTGATTCGCACGGCACCTTCGAGGTCGCCTCCGGCCATGACGGGTACGGCAACATAGAACAGGCCCGATCCGAGAGTCGAAGATCGGCGTGTACCGGCAACCACCTGGCCGTCGAGTGCCGCCGAAATCTCAGGTCGACTGGCAAAGGAGCGCTGACCGGCCACCGGTGGATCAGAATCTGCCCTCATGGCTCCTGAGGCGTTGACGATCACGACCCTCCCGCCGGTTTCCTCGGTATAGGTGTGTACCAGGTGTCCGAGATCCACCGAGTCACGGCCCGCGAGGGTTTCTGCTGAAAAGGTGGCGAGGACAAAAGCGTCCCGTTGTAGGCGGCTGGCAATTTCGTCGCGCTGGTGATCGGCGAAGTTGAGACCCAGCGGAATCCCCAGCAGAACAAGCACCACGGCCGTCAACGAAACGTACGAGACGATGAGGCGAAGTCGCATGGCGCTATGTCAATCCAGATCCCGGAGTCGGAAGCCGACACCCCGGATCGTCTCGATGAATGTCGGGTCACCGAGTTTCTTGCGCAGGGACGCAACGTGCACGTCGAGCGTCTTGGTGGGTCCGTACCAGTGGGAGTCCCACACGGCCTCCATGATGTCCTCGCGTGACCGGATGGTTCCGGCGTCGGTTGCAAGCAGAACGAGAAGGTCGTATTCCTTGGGTGTGAGTGTGAGTTCTGTTCCGTTCATACGCACGCGTCTGGTCCGGATATCGATTTCCAGGGGTCCGTGGCCTACCGCTCCTGCGTGGTCGGAGACTGCTTCTGTGGCTGATCCGTGGCGACGGCGTGCAACGGCGCGGATCCTGGCGATCAATTCCCGGAACCCAAATGGCTTGACCATGTAATCGTCCGCGCCGAGTTCCAAGCCGACGACCCGGTCGACCTCGTCACCCCTTGCCGTCAGAATGATGATGGGTACATCCGATAGCACTCGCATTTGTCGACACACCTCGTATCCGTCGATATCCGGTAGGCCCAGGTCGAGCAGGACCATTTCGGTGGGAAGAGACTGAAGTGCGTCGTGCCCTGTTGCAACCCGAGTGATCTGGAATCCTTCTCTGGCAAGTCCCCTTGTGAGCGGTTCCGCTATGGCGTCATCGTCTTCGACCAGTAGCACCTGCATCTGCCAAGTGTCGCATGTGGCGGGAATGAACCGGGCGGTACTTGGCCGAATCTTTACCAAATATTTGCCGGTTGTTGGGCACTCGCTGGACTGTTGTTGGCCACAGCTTCCGTATTCTGCTCTGGACAGTCCACCAAGGGAGATGGTCATGGAACGTCGTAAAGCGCTTGCACTGGCGGGAACCGCCGCCATCGTCATTGCGTCGGGGGCTACCGCCCTGGCAGCGAACCTCGGAATTCTCGGCGTCGCCGATGCGAAGGACCGCCAGGTCGGGAATCTCGATTCCAAGACCGTTGCGGAACTGGTGCGTGTCGACCCTGTCGATGCTGGTCCTGGAGTTGCATTCGATGATCACGGTGATGATCACGACGATGACAAGTCGGATCACGACAAGGACCACGACAAGGATCACGACAAGGATCACGACAAGGATCACGACAAGGATCACGACAAGGACGAGTCCGACCATGGCTCCGGTGATCACGATGACGACTGACCGTGGGCCGATCCGTCGCCGGAGTGGAACGGTCGTCGGCAAGATCGTCGTCGGGGGATTGAGTCTCAGCCTCACAGCGTTCCTGTTCGCTGGGATGGAACTCGACCGACGAAGCCAAGAGGCAACTCGGGGTGAACCAAGTGGGGCAGCCACACCGCCACTCACGATTGTGCTCGGGAGATCATCGAGCAACACGTCGACCGCAGGAGCCGTCCCTGCGGAGGCATCCCGATCCTCAAACCCATCTGTTCGCCAGCGGACCTTGGACAGTCCACGGCGCGTAGCGAAGAGTCGTGCTAGCTGAGCGGTTCTTCGCCTCGATGGGGACCTCGGCCCACATTCTGCTTGTCGAGCCACCTCCCTCCCGGGCTGACAGGCAGAGGGCCGAGGTCCTTCTCGATCATTCACAAGCGATGCTATCGGATTTCGAGAGGCGTTGGACCCGCTTCAGCCCGGACAGCGAACTGTCATTGGTGAACTCGACGCCGGGCCTTCCGGTAATGGTCTCGGGTGACACCTTTGAGTTGATCGGATTGGCGGTGGATGCATGGAAATCGACCGGTGGCCTGTTCGATCCAACCGTGCTGGGCGCCTTGGTTCAGGCCGGGTATGACCGACCATTTGTCTCGATGTTGCAGAGTCCGGTTCCTGAAGATGCTTCACCGGTGGTTGGCGTGACGACGACCCCGCGACACCGCCCCGCTCCTGGTTGCGATGGATTGACCCTCGTTCCAGGCCTGTGCACCGTGAGTGTTCCGCAAGGTGTGAGCATTGACCTGGGTGGAATCGGAAAGGGGTTTGCGGCGGATCAGGTTTGCCACGCACTGATCGGTGAAGGGGCTTCGGGGGTGTGTGTTGATCTGGGTGGTGATATCAGGGTGATGGGGTCAGGTCCCGAAGACGGGGCGTGGATTCTCGGCATCGAGCACCCCTGCGACGCTGATGTCGAACTTGCAGCTGTGGCGCTTGCTGATGGTGCGGTTGCCACGAGCACACGTTCGAGTCGGCATTGGATTAATGAAGATGGCCCAGCCCATCACCTGATCGATCCAGCAACTGGATTGCCTGCGCAGAGCGGGCTTGTTTCAGTCAGCGTGGTTGCCGGCGAAGCTGTGACGGCGGAGATTCTCGCCAAGGCCGCGTTTGTCGCCGGTTCGGAGCGTGGTGTTGACATCATCACCAGGGCGGGTGCGGAGGGTGTGTTGGTTGCCGATGACGGTTCCGTAATCAGAACGCGTGATTTTAGGAGGTTCGAGATATGAACGAGGTCGTGTTTGGATCCGAGCAAATCTGGTGGCTCGTGGCACGAGCGAGTGGGATCACCGCGTGGCTGCTCTCTGCACTTGCCTTGCTCTGGGGTCTCGCCCTGTCCACGAGAGCACTGGGTGCCAAACCGAAGGCACCGTGGCTGACCGACATGCATCGCTACCTCGGAAACCTCACGGTGGTTTTCACCGGGGTGCATATTGCTGGACTGGTGGCCGACAATTATCTGCACTTCTCTTGGGCGGAGATCCTTGTCCCAATGGCGACGGATTGGAGACCCGGAGCGGTGGCCTGGGGAATTGTCGCTTTCTACCTGCTTGTTGCGGTCGAGATCACCTCGCTTGCCAGAGGGCGGATCTCCAAGAAGCTCTGGAAGGGTTTCCATTTCCTGAGTTATCCGATGTACCTGTTTGGTACCGTCCACATGTTCACAGCGGGCACTGATGCCTCGAATCCACTTCTCCGCTGGACAGCAATGGCATCCATTGCCGCAGTGTCCTTCTTCACGATATACCGCTCGGTCGGGCCCGGCCGAGCGGCGAGCATCCGTGGTGTACGAGCCATGAAAGGCGATTTCCGGGTCCGCGCATCGCACATGTAGCAGACTCGTGGTTCATGTACGACAACGTGATCGTCGCGTTCGACGGTTCGCTGACCGCCAAGGACGTTCTCGGACCAGCATCGGACCTTGCTTGGCGTTGCAATGCTCGGGTCGTCATTGTCAACAACACCGAGGCAAGCGATTCCGCGTCCAGGAAGGCCTTGAAGAACAAGGCGATGTCCATGAGCGGATCCGATGTCGAGTTCTGGATCGACACCGAACACACGATCGCAGAGAACCTTCTCGAAGCGTCCCGTCACAGGTCGCGCCCGATCTTGTGTCTTGCGATACGAGAGAAGCGGGGCGGTCTGTTTCGTAAACCCCTGTTGACCGACATGTCCGCGG
>CAYQFM010000061.1:0-3542 GCA_964416735.1 uncultured Iamiaceae bacterium
ATGTCGCCATCCCACGCACGCGTGAAGTTTGTGGGCCACTTGGCCGCCGTATGCCGAATCAACCGCGCAAGAAGACCCCGAGCAATTCCCGACGGAAGATGCCACACTGACACATACACCGAGATGCCTCTCTGGTCGACCAGCAACAGGAGTGTGGAAGCGATGTCAGTCGAAGGATCCCGTCAATCTCCGGGCAACACCGAGCCGCTCACCACTGTGGCGGGGGCGCCCATATCGGATAACCAGAACAGCATCACAGCGGGAGCTCGTGGCCCGATGCTGCTTCAGGACGTCTGGTTCCTGGAGAAGCTGGCCCACTTTGACCGAGAGGTCATCCCAGAGCGGCGCATGCACGCCAAGGGTTCCGGTGCCTACGGCACCTTCACGGTCACCAATGACATCACCAAGTACACCTCGGCAAGCGTGTTTTCCGAGGTGGGCAAGAAGACCGAGATGTTCGTCCGGTTCTCGACCGTGGCTGGTGAGCGGGGCGCGGCCGATGCCGAGCGCGACATCCGTGGCTTTGCAACGCGCTTCTACACCGACCAGGGCAACTGGGACTTGGTTGGCAACAACACGCAGGTGTTCTTCTTCCGTGACGCCCTGAAGTTCCCCGATCTGAATCATGCGGTCAAGCGTGACCCGAGGACCAACCTGCGAAACGCCGAGAACAACTGGGACTTCTGGACCAACCTGCCCGAGGCTACGCACCAACTGACCATCCTCATGTCTGACTGGGGCCTGCCGTCGGATTATCGGCACATGAACGGCTTTGGTAGCCACACATACAGCTTCTACAACGACGCTGGCGAGCGATATTGGGTGAAGTTCCACCACCGCAGTCAGCAGGGTCTCGACAACCTGACTGACGCCCAGGCGAGCGCAATCATCGGTGGCGATCGGGAGTCGAGCCAGCGTGACCTGTTCGAGGCCATCGAGCGCGGCGATTTTCCAAAGTGGAAGCTCTGCGTTCAGGTGATGCCCGAGGCTGACGCGGAGACGGTTCCATACCACCCCTTCGATCTCACCAAGGTGTGGCCCAAGGCCGACTACCCGCTGATCGAGGTGGGGGAGTGGGAACTCAACCGCAACGCGGAGAATTACCACGCCGAGGTCGAGCAGGCGGCGTTCACCCCGGCCAATGTGGTTCCCGGCATCGGGTTCTCGCCAGATCGCATGTTGCAAGGTCGCCTGTTCTCATACGGCGATGCCCAGCGCTACCGACTCGGCGTCAACCACCACCAGATCCCCGTCAACCAGCCCAAGGGCTGCCCGATGGCCAACCCATATCACCGCGATGGGGCCATGCGTCTCGACTCTGAGCCGACGCCTAGCATCGAACCCAACTCATACGGTCGTTGGCAACAACAGCCTCAGTTCGCCGAGCCGCCGCTGCGCATCGACCCTCTGGCCGACCGGTTCGACTTTCGTGAAGACGACGCCGACTATTACGACCAGCCCGGCAAACTGTTCCGTTCCTTTACTCCCGCCCAGAAGCAGCGACTGTTCGAGAACACGGCTCGGGGTATTTCGGGCGCATCGGCGGAGACCATTCAACGCCACATCCAAAATTGCACCAACGCCGACCCCGAATACGGTGCCGGCGTGACCGCAGCGATCGAGGCTCTGGCCGCGGGTGCAGCACCGCTTGCTACCGAAGATGGTCTGACCACCGCTGCCGACAGTGACCAGGACCTGCTCTGACGCGGCCCTTGTAGCCGAGGATGAGGACGATGTTGGACGACCGGGTCGGACGACTCCCGGTGGCACTCCGGGAGGCGATTGATGACGGGATCAGTGTGATCCGCGGACTCTGAGCATGATTTCCCTGATCAGCCTCGCTTGGCTTGCGAACGGGCTTGGGTTGCACGCTGCGACGCCACGCTCCGCTTTTTCACAGGAGCCTTGGCCGCGGCGGGCTTGCATCCCTTCGCAACCTTGCCGTTGCCAGCCTTCTCGGCGCGGTCGAACTCCTTGGCTGCCCGAGAGGGTCGGAACTTCGACGGGTTGTGGAACTACAAGTTCCACAATTGGCGCATGACAGAGACCTTGTATCCGTTGATCTCACTAGTGTGCGTGTGAAGTCTGCGTCTGACGCCTCTGAGGTGACATGCTCATCCGCTTCACCCGGTTCTGTTTTCATCGACGGTGGTTCGTACTGGTCGCCTGGGTGCTCGTTCTTATCGGGACCCAGGTGACCACCTCGATCATCGGACCCAATTACTCAGAGGAGTTCCACCTCTCGGGATACGACTCCCAGCGGGCTCAGGATCTGTTGACCGAGCGTTTCCCTGAATGGTCAGGGCTCTCTGGCGACATTGTGTTTCGCACCGACGGTTCGGTCACTGACGCTGAGACCACAGCCCGCATGACCGCCATGTTCGACGAGTTCCGCGCGCTTCCGCAGGTCATTTCGATCCACGACCCCTACACCGCCTCGGCCGAACTTCTGGCGGCCCTCGATGATCTGCCAATACCCGAAGGGGTGATCGGCACCGACGGCAGTGCTCCGCCAGACACCTACGCGCTCATCGACTGGTTCTTCAAAGAGTTCGATACCACGTCGCTACCGGTAGAACTGCCGCCGCAGTTCTCGGACCGTGATGCGTTGCTCGAGGCGCTGCAGATCTCGCCCAACGGAAGCATCGGCTACGCGTCGATTCAGTTCGATGCGGATACCGCGCCGGCAATCCCACCCGAAACCATCGCGGCCATTCGATCGGGGGTTGCCGAGTTGCGCTCCGATGGGGTCGAGGTGGAGTTGGGCGGTCTTGTGTTCGCCGACAGCAACCCGTCACGCTCCACCGAGATCATCGGGCTGGTCTCTGCCGTGATCATTCTGTTGATTGCCTTTGGGTCTCTGCTTGCCATGGGGCTTCCGATCGGCGCCGCCATGTTCGGCATTGGAGTGGGACTGGGCGTGGTGCAACTGCTTTCGCACGTCACCGTCGTGCCAGAGTTCTCCATCCAGTTGGCAACCATGATCGGCATCGGAGTCGGTATCGACTACGCCCTGTTCATAGTTACCCGCTATCGCCAGGGTCTTGCCGAGGGCTTGGACCCCGAAGAGTCCACCGTGGTTGCCATGGACACCTCGGGGCGGGCGGTGATCTTTGCTGGCATCACCGTGGTGGTCTCGCTCCTGGGAATGCTGCTGATCGACATCAGCTTCGTCCGAGGCCTAGGTGTGGCGTGCGCCGGAATCGTGCTGGTGACCCTCATAGCGTCGGTCACGATCATGCCCGCCCTGTTGGGCTTCGTTGGCTACAACATCGACAAGTTCAAGATCCCCGGCCTTGGTGGCAAGAGCCAGGATTCCCGCGAGACGATCTGGTTCCGTTGGAGCCGTGTGCTGCAACGTCGTCCATGGCCCGCACTGGTGATCGGGTTGATCCTGATCCTCGGACTGGCTGCGCCCATTGCGGCGATGCGATTGGGTACCGCCGATGACGGGACCCTGCCGACATCCACCTCGTCTCGCCGTGCGTATGACCTCAAGATCGAAGGATTTGGCGACGGCTCCAACGGACCGTTCCTGATGG
>CAYQFM010000061.1:3552-9272 GCA_964416735.1 uncultured Iamiaceae bacterium
CCCTGAACCTGCCCGACGCTGGTGCGGCCGCCAGTTTGGAACCCCTGGTCCAGACATTGACCAGGACGCCGGGTGTTGCGTCGGTTCTACCATCGCAAGTCAACGCCGAGGGCGACGCTGCCGTGTTCACGCTGATTCCCACAACCAGACAGTCGTCCACAGATACGGCAGAGTTACTTCACCGCCTGCGAAATGATGTCATCCCAGACTTCCAGCGTGAACACGATGTGGAGGTACACATCGGCGGCATGACGGCGCTGTTCGAGGACATGGCCGACCAGACCCAGGCCGGTCTGCCGACGTTGATCATCGCCATCTTGGGCCTCGCGTTCATCTTCCTGATGGCCGTCTTCCGCTCCATCCTCGTTCCACTGAAGGCCGTGATCCTCAACCTATTGTCAATAGGTGCCGCCTACGGCTTCATCGTGGTGATGTTCCAGTGGGGTTGGGGCAAGGACCTGATTGGGGTGGGTGCGGGAGGGCCGATCGAGAGCTTCGTGCCGATGATGCTCTTCGCCATCCTGTTCGGCCTCTCCATGGATTACGAGGTCTTCATGCTCTCGCGCATCAAGGAGGAGTACGACCGCACCGGTGACAACGCCCTTGCCGTGGCCGACGGCCTCAGTGCCACGGCAAGGGTCATTACGGCAGCGGCCGCAATCATGGTGATGGTCTTTGGCAGTTTCGTACTCTCCGACGCCCGATTGATCAAGATGTTTGGCTTGGGCTTGGCCGCCGCGGTCTTTTTCGATGCGACGATCATCCGCCTGCTGCTGGTGCCGGCGAGCATGGAGCTGATGGGTCGCGCCAACTGGTGGTTCCCACGCTGGTTGGGCTGGCTACCGCAGATCCACATCGAAGGTCGCCGAGTGCCAAGCGGTTCGTCTAGCGGACCCAATGACGAAGCCGGGTGAACTGGATCGACCAGAGATATCGGGTGGTCAGCAATCGTAATCGTCGTCTTCGACTTCTTGAGCCAAGACATTGCCGTTGCCCGCGTCCACGACGACCTCGACCACGCCGGTATCTGTAAGGATCTCGACGGAATAGACAACCGACCCGTCTTCCTCGTCCAGTTCGACTTCGCACACCGTTCCGGGAACCGCAGCGTTTGCCGATTGCGAAGCTTGGTCGGCGGTGATGGTTGCCAGTTGTGCCAGGGCGGCATCTTCGGCAGCGTCTTCAGCGGCATCGTCGTCATAGATCCCATCCTCGATCTCGTTGTCGACAATGGTGACCGACGATGTGAATTGGGGGTCGTCGCTCTCGATGGCTCCTTGAGCGGTGTTGGCCAGTGAGGATGCGGCCCTCGATGTCGAACCGCTTGTGGCGGCGGCAGCAATTCCGACCGATCCGACAAGCAGGCCAAGCCCGGTGAGCGTGCCGTATGTGACTGTTTTCCATCGGGGGGTCATGGGAGCTCCTTTGCTCTCCTAGGCGCACATGCGCCTGGTGGATCCGACCTGTTCGGACCCGATGCACCCATGATGCGCGATCGCACCTTTAGCGGAACTGGAGGCACCTGAAGCTCAGCTCAAGCTCAACTTCAGCAATCGGGTGGCATTGTGTTGGCCGTGAGGGTCCTGGTGATCGAAGACGATAAGCGGCTGGCCACCGTGCTACGCCGCGGCCTCGAGGCCGAGGGCTTTGCCGTCGACAGTGCGCTCGACGGCGAACAGGGTCTGTGGCTCGCCACTGAGCAGCCGTACGACGTGATCGTGCTCGACATCATGTTGCCAAAGTTGAACGGCTTTCAGGTCTGTGCCCGGGTGCGCGAGGCGGGTATTTGGACCCCGATCCTGATGCTCACGGCCAAAGACGGGGAGTTTGATCATGCCGAAGCCCTCGACACCGGAGCCGACGATTACCTCACCAAGCCGTTTTCGTTCGTAGTACTGGTTGCCCACCTGCGTGCGTTGTTGCGACGGGGAAGTGCGCCGCGCCCAACCACGCTGGAGGTGGGGAATATCGAGATCGATCCGGCCACTCGCACGTGTGTGAGAGCGGGTCAACTGATTGACCTGACGGCGAAGGAGTTCGCCATTGTCGAGTACATGGCCCGCCGTTCGGGAGAGGTTGTCACAAAGGCCGAACTGTTGGATCACGCCTGGGACTTCGCTTACGACGGTGACCCGAGCATCGTCGAGGTGCACGTCTCGAATATCCGTCGCAAACTTGATCGCCCCTTTGATGCCAACAGTCTGCGCACCGTGCGTGGCTCGGGATACCGGTTGGTGCCCGATGGAAGCTGAGCACAGCGGTCCCAACAGCCCAGGTCATCGTCGTGATCGTCGCCGTGGTGTCGGGGTGCGGGTTCAGATCTCGCTGATTGCAACCGTGATTGTGGGTGCCGCACTTGTTGTGGGCGCGGCGATGCTCACCGGACTGCTCTATAGCCGGTTGGGCGATACAGCCACGGCCGCGGCAACCCTACGGGCGCGTGATGTTGCCGGTTTGGCGGCTGGCGGCAGGTTGCCGTCGACGTTGGCGTTGCCGGGTGAGGACTCGGCTGCCGTTCAGGTGTTGTCTGCCGATGGAACCGTGATTGCCGCCAGCGAGAACATCGAGGGTCGGCCACCAATTGCGAGCCGACGACCGGTGGAAGACGAAGATGCCGAAGTAAACGACGACGTCGAATTCGATGATTACGAACAACTCACGATGAGCGCTGAAGATGTGCTGGACGATGACGGACAGATGCGAGTTGTGTTGCTGCGCACGGACACGCCCGAAGGTCCGGTCACGGTTATTGCTGCTGAGAGCCTGGAGGACGCCCGGGAGACGGTGGCGAGCATTGCCATTGCTCTTGCTCTCACGATTCCGGTGATGCTCGCACTGGTCGTGCTCGTCACTTGGTGGGCGGTCGGCCGCACGCTGCGACCCGTGCGGTCGATCACGGCGACGCTTGCTGAGATCACAGCCACAGACCTGCACCGCCGTGTCCCCGCTGCGGGAACGAGTGACGAAATCGGCAAGCTTGCCGACACCGTTAACGAAACGCTCGCCCGCCTGGACACCGCTGTCGAACGACAGCGCAGGTTCGTGGCGGACGCCAGTCACGAGTTGCGTGGGCCGCTTGCGGCTCTTCGGGGTGACCTCGAGGTGTCTGTCAACCACCCGGAACAAACCGACTGGACGGTCGTTGCCAATGACACGCTGAGTGATGTCGACCGGCTCCAGCACCTGACCGAAGACCTCCTCACGCTTGCCCGGCTGGGCGCCGTCTCGGAGGTGGCGATTCAACCCGTGGATCTTGTTGCACTGGCCGACGACGAGTTGAAGCACGTGGATGCTGACACCATTGCCGTCACGCTCGTAGACCCATCGACGCCAATGGTCGTGTCAGGCTCGACAACTCAGTTGCGTCGTGTTCTTCGAAATTTGATCGACAACGCTGTGCACCATGCGGCAACCAGCGTGACAATTGAATTTGCTCAGGGCTCTGAATTCGTAGAGGTGCGCATCGTCGACGACGGTCCCGGAATACCAGGGCAGGATCGGGCGAGGGTCCTCGAGCCGTTCGTGCGTCTGGATGCGGCGCGCACTCGTGACACAGGCGGCACTGGGCTTGGCTTGGCCATTGTCGATGAGATCGTCCGTTCGCATGATGGAATAATCAGCCTTACCGACACGACGCCACACGGGCTGACCGCCACCGTGCGATTGCCCTGCAAACAAATTCCCGGCGGTGTTCGAGGGGAATGAACGGCAGGTTCGGGAGTTCAGCAGTGGTCTGAACGAAGGCGATTGAGCGCACGTTTCTCGATCTGCGCAATTCGAGAGGGCTTCAGTTGTAGATGGTTGGCCACGTCGGTAAGGGTTCTGGGTGCACCTCGGTCCAAACCAAATCTGAGACTGAGTACCTCCGCATCTTGAGGATCGAGCCGCGAAAACAACCGTTGAATCTCCGCGGTCATCTCGATGACGTTGGTCATCAGGACTGCCCCCGATTTCTTAGCGGCCTTGCGGTCCCGTGGCACACAGACAATGGGTACTTGCTGTGCAAGGGTGTCGAGCAGGCTGAGCGAGGTGAAGTAGCGAGCGATTTGCCCGGCCATATCGCCGTCCTGGGTGATCAAAGTCGAGCGTGTTCGGATGGCCGCGGCGCAGATCCACCTGTCGTTGTGGCCGATCGTTCGGTTGGTTGCGCTGGCGATATGGGCAAACGTCTCTGCGTCTTGCGGCTCGATGGTCTCGATGTCGAGGCTTCTAGCGGTGTCGAGTACCTGACGACGAGGGTTGTCTGGGGCATCCGCGCTCCCGACGGCAAGAACACCGACCCACAATTCACCCAACACCACCTGATGGGTCATAGGTGCTGCCCCATCGTCGTATTGCTCCAGGGCTGCAGCGAGGAGGTCAACCACTTCGGGCTCAGCCTCATGGAGACCAATCAGTGCGCTCGTGTCGAGGATCACCCCCACGCGTCGTCGACCTGTGCCTCGATTTCGGTGTGCTTGGCGCGAGCATGCTCGTCGGCCCAACCGGTGTTGGTGCGGCTGAGTTCGTCTATATGGTCGAGAAGGCGCCGAGTTGGCGAGCGGCTGTCGCGGTCTTCGCGGTGGGGTGTCAGCTTGGCAACCACCTCTCCGTTGCGACTGATGTAGACCGCGCCGCTTCGTTCGGCCTCTTCAAGTACCGCTGCCGTGTCGTTGCGTAGGTCGCGAACCCCAAATCTCTTTGGCGCTTTGTCCGGGTTGGATTCGTTATCGAGAACAGGGACCTTCTGACGAGCCATGTTCACCAGTGTAGCACTGTAGTGTGCTACACCTGTCCGCACCACGAGGGTGCTGGGTTACATGCCCACGCCGGTTCCATGGCCGCCGCCTGCAGCCATGGCCTCCGATGGCTGAACCATCACCCAGCCCTGGCCTGAGAAACCCATCTGGAAGGTCTCGCCCGATCCCTTGCCAATGAATGTTTTCAGGTTTACATCGCTCTTCATGTTCATCTGAACGCCAGAGGTCCATCCGACGACCGCCTGCGGGTCCGCAAAGGTCGGAGCGCTGGCAACGTCGAGAACCACCGGAGGTCCGTTGGTGGTGACGGCCACGTAACCGGTTCCGGAGATGACCACGTTCCACATACCACCGGCCATCATGCCTGCGCCACCGATCATATGGATGTCGTCGGTGAGGCTGCCGCAATAGGCGAGAATGCTCGCTCCGTTGACACTGACCGAATCGTTCTCCAGGTACATCACCTGGATGTCCTTACCCATGTCCGCAAGGAAGACCTCGCCCATGCCGCTGATGTTCATGGTCTTCTGCCCTTCGCCAGAAACCGCTTTCTTGATCCACTTGGCAGCCCCACCGGCGCTGGCCGACTCAAATTTGGCGTCACCCTGATAGGCGACCATCGAACCCAGTGCTGCTTTTATCGGGCCGTAATGAAGGTGCACTTTGAGCAGCTTCTTGTTCTGCAGGGTGAAGGGATCCTGTGACTTGCTCTCGGAGAATTCGGTGAAGTCAGCATGGATTGTCACTTTTCACTACTCCCGAGTCTGGGCCATTTGACGGGAGCAGAAAACTACAACCCCGGTGAGTAACCGTGCCGGGATTTTTCACCGGAATAATCGGGTGGTGGGGGTTATTCATCGACACCGGATGGATCCGGAATGACGAAGCGGTAACCCATGCCGGGCTCGGTTATGAAGTAGGTGGGTCGCCCCTGCGACGGTTCGAGCTTGCGGTGGATATGAGCCATGTGGACGCGCAGGT
>CAYQFM010000061.1:9282-10970 GCA_964416735.1 uncultured Iamiaceae bacterium
CCGGCCCCCACACCTCGCGGAGCAGGACGGCTCGCAGGCGTGCAAATAGTTCGTCCATTCCGATATGAGGGCGACTTTTGGGTGCGGTGCCGTGGCTACGGGAGCGGGGTGGGAAGTCGCGTTTTTTTGCATCGGGGTCGGTTGTACAGCGACCAATGCCCCGGTGGTCGTTTCTTATCGGGTTCTTAGCGCTTTGTTCGGCATCGTTACCGCGATGGCAGCGATCGCGATGAACAGGGGGCCGTCAGGCGTCTGAGAGCAACTCGCGAACCCGGGGGATCACCTCGGTGCCGTAGAGCTCGATGCAGCGCCGCTGTACTTCGTTGGGCATTGGTCCGCTACCGACCTTGAGAGTGAACCGTGACAGGTCGAGGGCCCGGATGGTGTCGACGATCTTGGTGGCGACTGTCTCCGGTGAACCCATGAAGAACGCACCCGTAGGGCCGGCGAGTGCCTCGAAGCCCGCGCGGGTCACCGGTGGCCAACCACGCTCGGAAGCAATCCGCTTGTGCATGGCCGCATACGGCTCCCACGCATCTTCGATTGCCTCGGCATCGCTGGGTGCGACATGGCCAAGGCAGTGCGCTCCCACCGGTTGACGCTCATGGCCGAACTCGTCGAGTGCTTTGCGGTAATGCTCCACCAGCGCGGCGAACCGGCGTGGTTCGCCTCCGATGATTGCCAACATGAGGGGAAGTTGGTACCCGGCCGCGCGTACCACCGAGTTCGGCGTACCTCCCACTCCGACCCATGTCCGGAGACGGCCGTGCTCTAGACGGGGATAGAGCACCTGGTTGTCGAGCGGGGCGCGGATTGTTCCCGACCACGTGGTGGGCCCGCCGTCGAGCAACTCGACAAACAGGGCGAGCTTCTCGTTGAACAGCACCTCGTAATCGGACAGGTCGTAGCCGAAGAGCGGGAACGACTCGGTGAATGATCCTCGGCCCACGATCACCTCGGCCCGGCCATCCGAGATCGCGTCGAGCGTCGCAAACTGCTCGTAGACCCGAACGGGATCGTCGGAACTGAGAATGGTCACCGAAGTGGTAAGTCGGATTTTCTCCGTGCGTGAAGCGATTGCCCCCAAGACGACCTCGGGCGCTGAAATGGCGAAGTCATCTCGGTGATGTTCACCGACGCCGAAGACGTCCACCCCGACTTCGTCCGCCAGAACCGCCTGATCGATGACATCACGGATGACCTGAGCCTGGGCAACCGGGGTGTGCTCTGCTGTGACCGACACATCACCAAACGTGTCAATTGCGAACTCGATCTTGTGATCCACGTTCTCTCGGTTCGTCAGCTCAGGCCGTTGCGGCGGGCAACGGTTGCGTCAAGATCGGCCAAGACCTGGGTCCAACCGGTCATCGAGCCCATCCGCGGTGTTCCTCCGCAGGTCAACTCACGGTTTACAGATTCGGCCAAAATCACACAGATCGACCAGTCGGATGCTTCGAAGAGAGCGACGTTCTCGCTCTCGAAGGCCATTTCGAACAGCCGGGTTGCAATGGGATGCCAATTCGGGTCGGCCACCGGTGGGGTGTTGGTGGACGTAGGAAGCGAAGCGGTCGAGTGGGTGAACGCTCGTTTGCCGTTCAGGCGCTCCAGGAGCCTGGGGTCGACAACGCTGCCGTTGCCGCTGATGATCTCGTCCATCCGCATCAATTGTAGGGGTATTGCTCGGACGT
>CAYQFM010000062.1:0-2839 GCA_964416735.1 uncultured Iamiaceae bacterium
TGGACTTTCGGACTGTTCATAGCGTCAACCAATTGCTCTGAGCTGACCTCGATCCCCTCGTCGCGACCCTTCACTGTATATATAGGAAGAATCATTGATTCATCGGCCATATCAAAAGCGTGCAGAAAATCTTCAAACAACCGCTTGGTCCGATCAGCCTGATGTGGCTGGAAGACTACAATTAACTGTTTGTCCGCAAAAGCGTTCTTAAAGCCACTGATCGCCGCGGCGATTTCGGTCGGATGATGGGCGTAATCCGTATAGATATTGTCGGCTAACTTCTCTTGTCGGCGCCAGGTGCCAGCGAAGTTGTGCAGACTCTTCTCGATCTGCTCAGTCGTGAGTCCGAGTTCGCGAGCCACAGCGGCAGCGGCCTCGGCATTGCTCATATTAAAATCGCCAAAGACCTGCAAGTCGTGTTTGGCTAGCTCCTGCTCGTTAAAGATATGCAGCTTCTGGGTTGGCTTCAGCTGCAGCGAGCGCACCAGCTGCATGGTCTTTTCATCCTGACCATTGGCGATCAGTACGCCATCGTCAGCCAGCCCACTCACAAAATCGGCGAAAGCCTGCACGACTGCGGCCTCATCCCCATAGAAGTCGAGATGCTCGGCTTCGATATTGTTGATCACCGCAATGTCGCTTTTGTAGCTAGTAAACTTGCGCGCATAGTCATCGGCTTCGAGTACCAGATACTTACTCTCGCCGACCAAGACATTGCGACCATTGAGCTCTGGCATTTTTGTACCAACCAGAACCGTCGGATCCATGTTGGCGTCGATCAAGATTTTGGCAGTCATGGCCGTGGTGGTTGATTTGCCGTGAACCCCGGCCAGTGAAATCGTGAAATACTCACGGGTCAGATCAGACACAACTTCATCAAGACTCTTGCAGGTAATGCCAAATCCCTTAGCGGCCTCAAGCTCCGCGTAGCCATCGGAACCCGGAGTAACTGCTACGGAGTACACGACCAGATCAATGTCGTCTGCGATATTCTCGGCCTTTTGACCAATGTGCACTGTGATACCCTCAGCTGTGAGCTCGTCAGTGACTGAGTTTTGAGCAGCATCCGAACCAGCTACCTCCCAGCCCTTGGAATGATACAGTCGGGCGATGCCCGACGTCATAATACCGCCGATCGCGATTACGTAGAGTTTCTGTGTCTTCATAGCACTCATTGTAGCACGCCAACCACTGACTACTGGGTGGCAAAAAGCTTCTTGATATCTTGCCAAGAGGCATCAGCCGAAGCCTGGTGGTAGGTTTCGCGATCTTCGTTGAAGTACGCGTGGCCGGTCGGATAGACTTTTTCGGTGTAGTGGATACCGGCTTGATCAAGCAGCGAGCGAGTGTGCAGGCGATCGTCGGGCGGTATCGAGCCATCCTGGGCGCCATAGAATGACAAAACCCGAAGCGCCTCATCGCCGCGACGAGCTTGCGCCAGCGACTCGATAGCCGACTGATCACCCATAAAGTTCGGCATATTAGCACCCGCTCCATAAAAAGAAATCACCTGGCGTACCTGTTTGTTGGTCGCCGCCACGTAGCTGAGCCGCCCACCAAAACAAAAACCACAGACCACAATCTGCTGCAGCGATGGATACTCGGCCATAAGTTCAGCTACAGCCGTATTAAAAAGCTCCGAAAAGGCCTTGCCGGTCTCTTTTTGCATCAATGCCATGCCAGCCTCACGACCAGTGTGGTAATCAAATGCTTCTGACTTACCGGTCACAGCATAAAAATGATCGAGCACCACGCCGAGCATGCCAAAGTCTTTGGCAAAGCGGTCGGCCACTCGCTTGATAGAGTCGGTCGGCCCAAAAATCTCCGGCAATACAACCGCCGCGATGGTCGGCTGTGCTGCGCTGTCGCCACTTATATAGAGATAGTCCCTGGTGAGCATGGGTATATTTTACCACCGTGAGCTTTTTGGGTGTATGATATTTCCATCATGAAGCCGCTGGCAGACAGTGCCCGCCCGTACTACACCGACGAACTACCCTATCACAACTTCGCCCATATTGAGCTGACTCTACGGATCGCGAAGAAGCTCATGCGCCGTTGTCGACAAGCAGGTGTACCACCAAACTGGCCAGTCATCGAAGCAAGTCTCCTCTTTCATGACGCTGGCTACCATATCGACAGCAAGTCGCTGGGGCATGCTACCAAGGAAGCATTTTCGGCGACCATAGCCGACAAAGAATTAAAAATTGCTTGTTACGATGCAGACATGCGGCGCAAAGTACACCAATGTATCATGGCAACCCGTATCTTTGGTCACGCTCGCACGCTCGAGCAGAAGATAGTTCGCTTAGCCGACGCCAGTGCCGGTATGGATGGTTCGTTCTCAAATTTCATGCGCAGCAACTGCGCACTCGAGCAGGAATGGCACAAGCTCTATGGCACTATCTCACATGAGCAATGGTGCGCCCAGACCAAGCTGGTCGTGTCGCGCTACCTCAGATCAAACTTGTCGGTGCCCGGCATAGAACCTCGACTTGATGCGGCATTTAATGAGTCGGTTCGCCGCAACCTGAATAGGTTTCTGCTTATGGTTGACCAACCGGACAACTGATAGCATAATTGGTCATTGTCCCGCGAGCAAAACTCGCCCGAACTACACAAGGAGCATCATGCTCACCATCGACGACATCACCCAGCTGCCCGAACTTGTCGGCAGAGACCTGGGCAAGAGCGGCTACATGACCGCCTCACAGGAGGCCATCTGCGCCTTCGCCGACGCCACCGGCGACCACCAGTGGATCCATGTCGACCCGGAGCGCGCCCGCCGCGAGAGCCCCTTCGGCGGGCCGATCGCCGACGGCTACTGGACACTCAGCGT
>CAYQFM010000062.1:2849-10759 GCA_964416735.1 uncultured Iamiaceae bacterium
GCAGGTGCGCGCCGTGGCAGCCGGTTGGGGCGTCAGCGTGGTGCCAGAGCTGCTGACCGAACAGCTCATCAGCTTCCCGGGCGCCCAGATGGCCATCAACTACGGCATCGAGAAGATGCGCTTCCCCAGCCCGGTGCCGATCGGCAGCGAGGTGTTCCTCGAGGCTTCGATCGGCCAGGTCGACGACAAGGGCAGTGGCGTCTACGACATCACCTTCGACATCAAGGTGTGGGTCCGCGACAAGCTCGACAAGCCGGCCGTGGTCGGCGGCGTCATCTACCGCGTCATGGGGTGATGCCACGCGACAAGATGCTCAGGCTGGGGTCCTTCGGGATCCCAGCCTGGCGCACACATATACTTGAAAAATACCACATTTTATTATACAATTTCACAGCTCAAATCGGGCACGGTTCAACGAACCTCGACATGGAGGGATACTTCCCCATGACTGACACCCAACCCGCCACCGCACGGCAGACCACCACCATGACCGACGTCGGCTTCACCGAGCAGGTCATCATCGTCACCGGCGCCGGCGGCGGCCTCGGCCGCGCCCATGCCATCGAGCTGGCCCACCATGGCGCCCGCGTCGTCGTCAACGACCTCGGAGTCAACAAGGACGGCACCGGCTCGAGCAACACGCCCGCCGAGGACACGGTCAAGATGATCCTCGAGCTCGGCGGCGAGGCCGTGATCGACACCAACTCGGTGGCGACGATCGAAGGTGGTGCCGCCATCGTGCAGACCGCCATCGACGCGTTCGGGCGCATCGATGGCGTCGTCAACAACGCCGGCATCCTGCGCGACGGGATGTTCCACAACGCGTCGATGCAGGACATCAACGACGTCCTCGGCGTCCACCTGCACGGCATGTTCCACGTCACCCACGCCGCCTGGCCGCACATGCGCGAGCAGGGCTTCGGCAGGGTGGTGTTCACGACCAGCGCCAGCGGCATGTTCGGCAACGCCGGGCAGGTCAACTACGGCGCGGCCAAGATGGGCCTGGTCGGTGCCATGCGGGCGCTCAGCCAAGAGGGAGCGCGCAAGGGCATCTTCGTCAACGCCATCGCCCCCGTCGGCGACACGCGCATGACGCAGGGCCTGGGCTTCCCCGACGAGCTCATGGCCATGGTCGGCCCCGAGACCGTCTCCCCCATCGTGACGGCGCTGATGAGCCCGGCCTGCACCGTCACCGGGCGCATCTTCTCCATCGTCGGTCCGCACATCCGCGAGGCCAAGATGGTGGAGACCACCGGCTGGACCAGCCCTGAGCCGATCACGCCGATCAGCTTCCTCGAGCACATCGAGAAGATCGGCGAGGACAGCCACCTCGCCGCGCACGGCAGCATGAACGAGGAGGTCATGGCTGGCGCGGCCGCCATCATGGGCTGACCCATCCACCGCTACTCGCGCTTCGGCGCGGGCAGCATGCCGGGACCTTCGGGTCCCGGCGACCCCTAAGCCCTGAATATTTATTCAGTTTTTAGGAGTTGAAACTACGCGATCAGCCGGCTGACAAGAAAAGCTAGCAGTATACCAGCAAATGTAGCAATGAATGTCCAAAAAGACGGATGCTTACTATGGGCCTCAGGCAAGATGTCGGCGGTGGCGAGATAGAGTAAGAAACCTGCAAAGAAGCCGAGATACAGCACGAAATAATGTGGCGGGATTATGAGAAATGACGCCGTAATCGCACCGGCGATCGGTGCAATCGCGTCGAGTAGTAGCAGTGCGTTGATCGAGCGGCGATTGTTTTTGTTGAGCATGAGAAGCCCCACTGTATTGAGGCCATCCGAAAAATCATGACCAATCACTGCGATAGCGGTTGCCAGACCAACGGACGGATTTACCAGAAAAGCCAGTCCAATTCCAAACCCATCCAGAAAACTATGCCCAATCAAGCCGAGTACTGATGCGATCCCTACCTTTGGATGACGATGGTCGCCATATTCAGACTCATGCGCCACATGTGGCAGAAGGGTTTTCTCGAGAACGTGAAACGCCATAAAGCCCGCTACGAGCGCCAGCATTGGCCAAACGGTATCAATCTTAATCTCTTCACTGAGATGAAATATTTCTGGCAGTAAATCAAATACCACCGTTCCAAGCACGACCCCAGCGGTGAAGCCAAGCAGTCGATGGAGGCGGTCCTTGAAGCGCATCGCCAAATAGCCTCCGGCAATCGTCGAACAAAAGGCTACAAAGCTGAAGAGTATTGCATTCATACACCGATTATAGAGTGAAAGTGGTATAATCGCCACATGAAGTCTTACGGCAAAATCAGCTTGTACGCAACCACACTCGTGCTGCCGGTACCAGTTTTTGTGGGTGCGGTGCTTGGCTACGTCCTCAAGTCCGCCAATCCTGACAAGGTGGATATCACCAATGGTCTCGCCTATTTGGCTCCCATCCTGATAACGTCATTCGTTGTTTTGGCAGTTATTTGGGGAGTTGCGCTGATTGCCGGCCTCCTTGGTCTCAAGAGCGACGCCGATAAGCAGCCGGCGCGAACGAGCCTGGCGCTTCTGGCAATCGTATCTGCACTCATCATTGGCTACGTAGCCGTCAACGCCATGACCGAGCAGCTCAAAAAAGATTATAAGCCTGCGGCTCTCAAAGCGCCTGCAGTAACTGCGAATATTCAAGCCTAATACCACCTAAGGCCACAATGTCTTTGCATTATGTTCTTGGGGGGTGACCCGAATTAACCTATCGGATCGTTGAAGCGTCGGAGCTTCAGGGTCCATGTGGACTAGTCGGCCGCCGTGACGGCGGACTTGCGCGAACGCTCTTCGTCCTCCAGATCCGGATGCAGTTCGAGAACCGCATCCCAGATCACCTGCTCGATCGCCCGATCGACCAGCACGTTGAGCTTGATCGGGTCGCGACCCGCCAGCCAAGTGGTGTAGACCTCGGCCATCGAGTGCTCCTCGGCCGACAGGGTGTCGAGCACCTCCTGGATGCGTCGAGCCTCACGCCACTTGGCGATGTGCTCGAAGCAGTAGTCGTGGAGGTCGGGGGTCGTCGACTCGAGGTAGCCCTGATGGACCTCCTCGAGCAGTGCCATGATTGCTTCGGTGAAGATGTTGCCTTCTCCCTCTTGTTGGGGCCTACGCGGAAGCGCGGGCCTTGGTGGTCTTGGTCGAACCCGCGCTCTTGCAGGCCGTGCCGGGCACGGCCCGGTTGAGCAGGTTCGGGCGCTTGCCCGACTCACGGCGCGCGGTCTCCTTGATGCCGCGCAACGAGGTGTCTGCGGCGAGGACGCGAGCGTTCTGCTCGGCGATCTCGGCGCGACGACGCTGCTGACGGGCACCACGCTTGCTGGACTTGCTCTTCGCCATCATGCCTCCTTGGGGCACTCGGGACTGGGGTCAAAGATCTCACCCTCGTAAAAAGGGTTTCGCTATATTAACATAATTTTACTATTTTGTAAATATTAATGAACTTACATATAAAACCAAATAATACTATTCTACGGGAAGGGGCCCAGGATTTCTCCTGGGCCCCATGACGTAGGTCGTCACCCTTGTTGCAGCGGTGGCTGCTCAGTCCTGACCGGCACCCGTGAGTGCCGGACGTGACCCGTTGCCGTTGGCCAGCGGCCGCTCAGCGAACGCGTTGATGACACCCGCGAGCGGGGTGCCCTCGAACACGCTGCTCAGCATGTCGGCGGTCGTCAGACCGGCGGCGAGAGCCGCCGGGCCGATGGCCGTGACGATCTGCTGAGCGAGCTGGCGGTCACCGAACGAGGTCAGCGCTTCGATCAGGCCCGGCTGGACCTTGTCGAGACGGGACAGCATGAGCTCGGTCTCGACACGCAGTCGCTCGAGCTCCGCCTCGTTGCGAGCCCGGAGGAGTTCGGTCTCCTGATCCGAACGCTTGCGAGCCTGCCTGAGGTCATGCTCCTCCACCTTGGCGCGCTCCTTGCGCTGGTCGAACTCGGACGCGATGTCCGCGAGCTGTTGCTCGAGACGCTGACGAGTCGCCGTCAACGCCAGCTCGGCCCGCAGATCCGTCGTGAGCTGCTGCTCGGTCAGGGTCTGCCGGTTGAGCTCCTCGGTGGCCCTCGTCCGCTCGGCCTCCTCCTCCGCCATCGACAGGCGGATAGCACCGCTCAGAGCCGAGCTCTGGGCATCGGTGAGAAGCCGCGCTACCTCAGGGTCCTGGATCGTCACATCCAGGATCTCGACGTCGTACACCCGCATGCCGTTCTCGGCGAACTTCAGCCCCTCGCGGGAACCGCCGCTCTCCGGCACGATGCCCAGCAGGCTGTCGCGGATGATGTCGATGATCTCCGTGTAGAACTCACGGATCTGGTACCGCTTGGCCACGTTGCGCAGCCGGGAGCGACAGTGATCCGTCAGCACCTGCACGTAGTTCTCGACGTCGAACCAGCGCTGCTGCTCGCGAACCGAGTCGCCCTCGAAGTTGACCCGGTAGGACAGCTCCACCTGGATGGTGACGAGGTCCTTGGTCTCGACGGTGACCCGATCGCTGACCACGTTGTTGACGACCCTCAGGTAGCCGGTGCGCAGGAGGCTCCGGTCACTCTTGGGCCGCCCTGTGGACAGCTCGAGCGCCATCATCGTCTCGTCGTACTCCAGCAGGACCACCTTCGGCCCCACCTCGACTCGACGATCCCCTGTCTTGTTGGTGACGAGGATCGCGTAGCCCGGCCAGACCTGCACCGCGACCGCACCCTCGTACTTGGTGTCGAGGGTGATGGTGCGCGGTGGGGTGTGAGTGGTACCACGCGACATGGTGTCGCCCCCGAAGTCCTCATCGCCCGCGTCGAACGAACGCAGCGCGTCGGACGACGAACCCCGCAGTGCCTCACGGCTCAGCAAGTGCTCGCCACCCTCCAGGGTGCTGCTCTCGCGCTGGTAGCGACGGTTGACCTCCAGCGCCTCCTCGTTGCCGGGGAACATCAGCTGGACATCGTGCGGATCGAGGATCCGTCGGACCACCACCTCCGTGCGGGGATCGGGCAGGAACATCTTCGGACCCTTGACCAGGTTGACCTGGCCGGTGGTCCGGTTGAGGACGTACCTGCCTTCACCCGCCGGGATGGCGATGGCGTGGTGCTTCTGCCTCCCGTCGTAGGTGATGATGCTGTGCTCGGCCCGCGGGTAGTAGATGGCCTGTTCGCTGCCCTTGACGAACAGCTCCTCGCCGACGGGGTGGGTCTCCCCATCCTCCGTGTACTCGGCGATCACCTTCACGTACAGGCCCGACTGCTCGTTGAGCTCGATGGCCCGGAACACCCGCTGACGGTTCTCGTTCGTCTTGAACGTCTCCGTCGGGCTCGGGAACACCACGGCCGGTCCGCGCACGTAGCGCTTCTGGCCGTTCTCGTCGAGCAGGATGCAGTACTCGAGGGTCTCCAGCGTGACCGCGTCGCGGACGTAGCTGTTGCCCTCGGGAACCACCTCCAGGCCCGTGGATGGCATGTAGAAGGACACCTGGGTGCCAGGCACGACCATGAGCTGCCCCATGGTGAGGGCAGATGCCTCGCCGGGAAGCCCCATCGGGGTCGGCGGCTGAAGCACCTCCACCGTCGGAGCGGTCGGCTGATCGCCGACATCACCTTCAGTGGTCGTCTCGTCGCCCTGCGCCTCACCCTGATCGGATGAACCCATGGGCTCGGTCGGAGTGACGGGCACCGTCACCTGCGGCGCGATGACCGCACTGGTCCAGTTCTCCTGGGCCAGCTCCGGGTCGTAGACCCGGACGATGACGTACTGGTTGTGCCGCAGGTGGTGTCCCGGAATGGTCTGGGCGGTCTGCCCGGGCCACAGCGGGAACGTGCACGGACCCGGGATCATCACCCGGCGCCCCACCTCCAGCTCCACCGCCTCGGTCGACTGCCCCTTCGGTGGGTGGTCGGACGATGCGGTACTGGGTGCCGGGTTGGTGAGGACGATGTACTCGCCCTCTTCGGCCTTGGCCCACACCTGGCGGGCGGCGTCGGTGTCGGTGACGTTGACGTAGCGCTGCTCGCGATCGTCCCAGCGCACAGGCTGGTCGGTCTCGCTCAGGCTGTTCTTGGTCGGTCCGACGTAGACGCTGACCTTGCCCTTGGTGGAGTCGAGGACGTAGGCGTACATGCCCGGTGGGAGCACGAGCTCCCGATTCATCCTGGATCCACCCATTCCGGGTTCTCCCTGCATTGACATTGTTGGTCCCCTTTCAGGGTCTCGGTTACTTCAAGGATCTCTTGTCTGATCGGCTAGGCCGAAAAGACGACTAATTATAGAATATAAACTCCCATTTTTCAAGAATGGATCAGCTTAAGTGGTATGATCAGAGGACCTAATTATTGAATGTTTCTCTTAATTGTTGTATAATATCGCAGTTCATCTGAACATTGATATCCGCCCCTCCAGAAAGAGGTAAGTCCATGTCCGTCACCACGGATTCGCCAACCGAGGCGCAGGCCTCAACGCCCCCACGGCTCGAGCTGCACGGCGCCGTCGACCCTCGAGGTCACGCCGACGCCGTGATCCCGGTGCGGTGGTGCGTCGGCCCTGAGCTGGTCAAGACGCTGCAGGAGCGCGGGGCCTACAAGCCCTACCTGCTGCTGATCGTCCGGCCGTTCTCTTGGATCGGCAAGGGCGAGCGGCGTCGCAAGCAGTACCACGGTGAGAGCCTGCGCAAGCTCGTCCCGCTCACCAACGAGCTGGCCTACGTCAGCTTCAGCCGTCCCGGCAACAACGAGGTCCGCGCCGTCGTCGTCTACAACGAAGACGGTGGTGGTGCGCTTCTCGAGCTCGGACCCGTGTTCACCGCCGGAGATCCCTTCGACTACAAGACGTCAATCTTCGACTACGACGGCGACTTCGAGCGAAGCCACTTCGAGCGCAAGAGCGGCAAGATCAAGTACACGGGTGTCCTGCTCGGCCACCTGACCGACTCGATCGATGTCGAGGTGCCGGCCGAGATGTTCGCGAAGGAGTACCCCGACTGGGTCAAGACCTACGTCGGCAAGTTCTTCAGCAGCAAGCCCAAGGACCAGTGCCACATGCGCAAGCGGACGCTATTCTTCGCCGCTCCGTTCTCGGTGGTCTACTTCCCGGTGGCCTACCTCATGCGGATCGTGTCCCTGATCGGTGGCCTGGTGCTCGGCATCCGGGGCCTCAGCCCCAAGAGCTTCATGCACCCGATCAACGGCGGGATGCTCGATGTGACGGCGAACGCCGACAACATCAAGCGCTCGTTCTGGTTCAAGGACAAGAGCGGCAAGCGTCGACCGGTGGCGATCATCATGCTCAACCCGGTGTCAGCCCTGCTGACCGGGGTGGGCTTCTGGCTGATCGGCACCTACCACGTCACCCGCCACGAGCGGATCGTGGGTCTGGTCGGCTGGACCTGGTGGAAGTACTTCGTGGTCACCTACCTCGCGCAGGTGGCTCTGGCCGTGACGTTCCTGCTTCTGCTCGGTCTGTTGGCCGTCGTCTCGGTGATGATCGGCAGCTCCCTGAGCAAGGGGGTGTCGGCGTGGTCGAGCACCAACTGGAACCACTTCACCAGCCGGCGGCGCGAGAACCGCCAGCTCGCGAAGCAGGAGCACAAGGCCCAGGCCCTCAAGGATCTGGACCGCGAGCTCAACTCCATGGTCTGCCGACCGACCGGCGCCGGCGTCTCGCTCGACGCTCTGCCAAAGCGCAAGCGCACCGTGCAGCTCCGCTTCCAGGAGACCAAGCGCAAGGTGTGTCGACCGTTCGCACGGTGAAGCGACCACAACGGACCGCATAGCTAGATCTTCTGATCTGGTCCGTGCCCCTGTCTTCCCTTCGGGGAAGGCAGGGGTGTAGCGCCTATTCTGCATAGCAGCTGATGAGACCCAGGCAGTTTGGGTCGAAATAGGCACAAAAAAAGACCTCGTAAGAAGTCATTGAATTATTCATGGT
>CAYQFM010000063.1:0-4342 GCA_964416735.1 uncultured Iamiaceae bacterium
ACACATTGGATTTGCTCCGATCGTCGCCTCGCTCGCAGCGCTGGGCCTGTTCCGTTTCATCCGCGTGGCACATTGGCACAAGCCGATTGCGGTGTCAGCAGCTCTGCTGGTCGCCTGCTGGACACCGGTGCTTGCCGATCAGATCATCGGAACAGGGAATCTGATGGATCTGTTCAGGTACTTCACAACCACTGGCCACCCGAACGCAGGCGTCGGCGAAGCGCTGGGAATCGTGGCGCGTGAACTCGGCGGGTACGCACCTTGGCTGGGCGGCCGGGAACCGGCCGACATGCTCGATGGCCACCTGCTCACGACTTCCGCAGTTTGGCTGGTTCTGCCGCTCGTCATCTGGTGCTTCGCCCTCGCTGCAGCACGTCGCCGTGGGGCCCACGCAGCAGTGAGGTTTCAAACATTCACCGGGGTCTCGGTGCTGGTTGCGATTCTTTCGGTTGCACGAATCACGCCACCCGTCTTCGACTACCTGATTCGCTGGCTGTGGGTAGTGGCCATGCTGTTGTCGGCATCGATCGCATGGTCGCTGTGGTCGGCGTTCATCGCGCCTCGGACCGAGGAGATGAGCACCAAGGGACTGAACGTAGTGGCACGGTTTGCCCCCACCTCGCTCGGGGTTTGCGCAGCCATCGCGATCCTCGTGAGCGGTTCGGTCACCGTTTCACAGATCGGTCGGACAGGAACTCCCGACGGCGACTGGTGGGTCCAGATCGAGGGCGTGGCCCCGGACACCATCACACACACGTTGGCCAACACACCTCCCGGCTCGCCGGTGCTCGTGCGCTCGGTCGGAACCGAAAATGGCTCGGTCGCCGACGGGGTCCGCCTTCAACTGGAGCGCGCTGGCATTCCCGTGCTCGTAGATGACGACCTTGGACATACCTACGGAACAGCCCGGACCCTCTCCGGGCGCACACCCGCAGCAACACTGTTGGTCGCCATGGGATCATCCGCGGAAACAATGAGCGGCAACCCGGGCCTGACACGGATCGCACACTGGGACCCCATGACAACGTCGGAACGTGAAGCGCAGGGCAACGACATGGCGATCCTTGCCGATCAGTTCCGTGCTGTGGGTCGTGATGATCTGGCCGACAACATCGGAACCGGTGACAGCCTGGACGAGGCCAAGGGCCTAGCAGGAATTGATCAGCACCTCTTGGAGAGTGTCGAGAAGGGGCGTCGTCGGGGCGATCAGGTGGCGGTGTTCCGCGTCAACGACCAGTCCTGATGGAAACCGGCTTCAAGACCTCTGAATAGAAGTCATTGCCCTTGTCATCGACCACCACGAAAGCGGGGAAGTCCACGACCTCGATCCGCCATACCGCTTCCATGCCCAACTCCGGATATTCCACTACCTCGACCTTGGTGATGCAGTCCTTTGCGAGACGCGCCGCCGGACCTCCGATGGAGCCCAGATAGAAGCCGCCGTGTTGCTGGCAGGCATTGGTGACCACATCGGATCTGTTGCCTTTCGCAACCATCACGTGGCTTCCACCGGCCGCCATGAACTGGTCCACATATGAGTCCATGCGTCCGGCTGTCGTCGGTCCGAATGAACCCGAAGCGTAACCCTCCGGCGTCTTTGCGGGACCCGCGTAGTAGACGGGATGATTGCGGAGGTACTCCGGAAGTGGCTCTCCCGCATCGAGACGCTCTTTGATCTTGGCGTGCGCTATGTCGCGGGCAACGACCATCGGCCCGTGCAGCATCACCCGCGTCTTCACCGGGAGTTTTGCAAGCTCTGCTCGGATCTCGTCCATGGGACGGTTCAGGTCGATCCGCACGGCATCGCTCGAAAGCTCTTCTTCAGCAGCTTCGGGCATGTATGCGGCCGGATCTGTTTCGAGTTGCTCCAGGAAGATCCCCTCGGCCGTGATCTTGCCAAGAGCCTGACGATCAGCCGAGCAGGACACCGCAACGGCCACCGGACAAGAAGCGCCGTGTCGGGGCAGGCGTATCACCCGTGCGTCATGGCAGAAGTATTTCCCGCCGAACTGCGCCCCAATTCCGAAACCCTGGGTCAGTTCATGGATCTGTGCCTCGAGTTCGAGATCCCTGAAGCCACGGCCCAGTTCGTTGCCCGTCGTCGGCAGGGTGTCCAGATATCGGGTCGATGCAAGCTTTGCCGTCTCCAGACACATCTCGGCGGATGTTCCACCGATCACCACGGCAATGTGGTACGGCGGGCAGGCCGAGGTTCCAATGGATCGAAGCTTCTCATCCAGAAACGCCATGAGCGTGTTCGGGTTCAAGAGAGCCTTGGTCTGCTGATACAAGAAGCTCTTGTTGGCCGAACCACCGCCCTTTGCCATGAAGAGGAACTTGTACGCGTCGCCGTCGGTGGCTGCAATCTTGATCTCGGCGGGCAGGTTGGTCTTCGTATTGACCTCATCCCACATGGTGAGTGGAGCCATCTGTGAGTACCGGAGATTTCTGTCGTGGTAGGTGCGGAAGATCCCCTTTGCAATGGCGGCCTCATCGCCTCCGCCCGTGACCACGAACTGACCCTTCTTTGCCTTGACGATCGCCGTGCCGGTGTCTTGACAAGAGGGGAGCACTCCCCCGGCAGCGATGTTCGCGTTCTTCAGCAATTCGAGAGCAACAAACCGGTCATTCGGTGATGCCTCGGGGTCGTCAAGAATCGACGCCAGTTGAGCCAGGTGGCCGGGCCGAAGGAGATGGGCGATATCACGCATCGCCTCGCGGGTGAGCAGCGTCAGAGCTTCCGGATCGATCCGGACAAAGCGATCACCGCCCGCTTCGAATGTGGAGATCCCTTCGGATGAGATCAAACGGTACGGCGTGTCATCAGCACCCAGAGGGAGGAGTTCCTGAAACTCGAAGTCGGTCATGGTTCGAATCTACGGGAGCAGACAGTTCACGAAGAACTCCGGTCGAGCCAGACATGCGTCAGCGACAAGGCAAACCCATCGAAGTCAAGGCCGGCCTGACCACCGGTCATGGTCCATGACGTGAGATCCCGTACCGCAGGACTTGTTGCAATTGCCTCGCTCGTTCGCAACATGAACACATAGCCCATTCCACCGACGAGTTCAGCTTGAACCGTCCGGTAGTCATCGACCTGTCTCACCAGATCATCCGTGGACCGCGCGTCATCGAGCGACAGGTCGATCTCGTTTGTTCCAAAACGGTTCAGGTTGAGCCCCGGAATTCCCACTGGCTCCATGTCCGCCTGATGAATCACCGGATAGAGGAGATCCGGGTGCCAATCACCGAACCCCTCGACCATGGCCGCCTCGAAATCCCCCGACTGCAACCTCGTGTGCATCTCGGTCCGATCTGTCGGGATCAGCATGACATCAACACCCACCCGGGCAAGTTGTCTCTGCCACTGCGCCGCCACGCCGAGCGCTATCGGATCGGGAGCAACAAGCAGTGAGAACGTAAGGGGTCGTCCGTAGCGTTGCAGGTAACCATCGGCGGACGACTTTGCCTGGTTCCTGTCCCCGTCGGGCAGTGCGACGTCTTCAAACCACGGTGAAGTTGGACTCACCGGACCCTTGATTGGTTCATAGACGTCGCCAGTGGCCACGCGCGAGATTTCTCGACGGTCGGTTGCATAGAAAACGGCGCGACGGGCAGTGAAATCCATGAACGGCGACATCGCCACATTCAAGGCAACGACCAACTTCGGCGCCTCACCATCACGGTCCACCGTCACCTGCACCGAACCACCAACCGAAGATTCTGTAAGCGATGCGATCTCATACGGATCATGCGTGGAGATCACATCGATGCGGCCATCGAGAAGTGCCCGGCTGCGGTCACCCGCGTCGGGAATGATCTCGAAGTCGATGCCGTCGAGGCGTGGCAGACCCGGTCGGCGGTAATTGGCATTCCTGCGCAATTCCAGTTCCTGACCCTTGAGCCACGATGCCACCACAAACGGACCGGTCCCTATCGGTTGGTCTGGCGACCCGTGCTCGGTGAACATCACGGGCGCTGCAATGAAGCCTGCTTGGGTGGTCAGAACATGCGGGAACGTGGACCACGGAGACCGGGTCGAAACCCGCACGGCACGCGGTCCGACAATAGAAACCGACGTCACCGGTTCAAGAATCGCGGCCATCACGGGTGACCGCAGTTGAGCTTCGAGGTTCACCTTGACGGCCTCGGCATCAAGTAGCGAGCCATCGCTGAAGCGGACACCGTCGCGGACGGTGATGGTCCACTCGGTGAAATCGTCATTTGATTCGATCGACTCGGCGAGTTCCGGTTGCAGGTGGTTGTTCTCGTCGTATGCAACCAGTGGATCAAAAATCGCCCGTGCCATCTGGAGCGCCGATCCTGACCATACATCTAGAGC